>NZ_JBAKHS010000019.1:0-121412 GCF_036906795.1 Micromonospora sp. CPCC 205739
AACCGTCGGTCAGGGCAAGGGTCAGACAGCCGGGTGACCGCTCCTACATCCTCACTGTCAGGGCAGTACGCGGACGGCCAGCGTGCAGGTGTCGTCCTCCGGGCTGGGCCGGTGCAGCGCCTCGCGCAGCCGTGGCAGGGTCCGCTCCCCGGGCTCGCGGGAGAGGTCCGACAGCGTCCGCATCACCGGGCCGAGCAGGTCCACCGCGTCGCCGACCCGCCGTTCCACCAGCCCGTCGGTGTAGAACAGCAGCAGGTCGTCGCCGCGCAGCCGCGCGACGACGGCGGGATAGGCCGCGGCGGTGTCGGCGCCCAGCAGCATTCCCGCGGGCCGGTCTAGCTCGGCGGTCGTCCCCGCGCGGGCCAGCAGCGGGGCCATGTGGCCCGCGCGGGCCCAGCACAGCGAGCGGGTCGCCGGCTCGTAGACGGCGATCACCGCGGTCGCGGTGATCGCGAGCTGCGCGCAGAGCCGGTTCATGTGCCCGAGCAGCTCTCCCGGGTCCCGGATGCCGATCGACAGCCACGCGACCAGGGCGAAGCGCAGGTGCGCCATGCCGCTGGCCGCCTCCAGGCCGTGCCCGGCGACGTCACCGACCGCGAGGACGACCAGGCCGTCCGGCATCGTCTGCGCGTGGTACCAGTCGCCGCCGACCTGCACCGCGCTCTCCGCTGGCAGGTACCCGACCAGCACCTCGAGGCCGGTCAGCCGGAAGGGCTCGCGGGGCACCGGCTGGATCAGGTTCTGCAACTGCCCGGCGAGGCGGTGCTCCGCCAGCGCGGTCATCTCCCGGGTGTGCAGCTGGTCGCTGAGCCGTTCGATGGCGGTACGCGAGTCCACCCGCGCGGTCACGTCCTGCACCACGGCGTAGATCTTCACCGGGGCGCCGTCGGAGTCCCGGGCGACCTCGGAGAGGATGCGCAGGTACTTCACCGAGGGGCCGGTCCGGAACCGCACCGTGACGTCCGAGGTCGCCCCGCTGTCCAGGGTCTGCCAGGCGGCCTCCCGCAACCCGTGGTCCTCAGCGACGATGGCCGCGGACTGCTCGGCCCGGGACAGCGGCCCCAGCGCCGGGTCGCGGTCGAAGATCCGGTACATGCCGGGCGACCACTCGCTGCGGCCGGTGATCAGGTCGTACTCGGCCCAGCCGAGGCTGCCCAGCAGCTCGGTGCGCTCCAGCCGCCGCTGGTGCTCGTCCAGCCGCTGCCACCACACCAGCAGGCCGCCGAGCACCCGGTGCACGCTGATGTCGAACAGCGCGTCGGCCACCACGCCGGCCTGCTTGCCCTCGTAGCGGAAGTCCGGCAACCGGATCGGCGCACCGGTGCCGAGCACCTGGTGGTACGCCTGCCACAGCGGGCCGCCGACCATGCTGGGATAGAGGACGCTGAGCAGCCCGCCCACCCGGCCGGTCCCCCGCCCGTAGACGTCGCGGCCCTGGTCGCTGGTGGCGGCGACGCGGAAGTCCACGACGTCACCGTCCTGCATGACGGGCAGCAGCCAGGTGCACCCGGCCGGGATCTCCGCCAGCACCTGCCGCACCGCCGACACGACGAGGTCGTCCGTCTCGGCATGCGCGGCCCGCATGCCCTCGTCTGCCATGCGAGCAGCCTAACGATCCCTCGTCGCGGGCAGCAGTGCCCGACGGTCCCGCGGACCACGACATCCCGGCATGCATCCCCGTCAACCCGCCACCCCTTGTTGCCAATCTTTTGCAACAAGGGGCGAAGAACCCTCGACTCCGACCGACCCGGTAACTATCGTCTCGGGCATGACTCCTTACGTTATTGAGGCCGAGGCGTGGCAGGAGAGCTGGGACCGGCAGCAGGAGGCGTACCTGCCGGACCGGGAACACCGCTTCGCCGCGCTGCTCGACGCCGCCGACGCCGTGACCGGTGACGGGCCGCTGCGACTGCTGGACCTGGCCGGCGGCACCGGCTCGATCAGCCTGCGCGCCCTGGCCCGGCGCCCCGGGGCGCAGGTCACCCTGGTCGACCTGGACCCGGTCCTGCTCACCCTCGCCGAGGCGTCCCTGTCCGGCCGGGCCACCATCGTCGCCACCGACCTCAACCGCCCCGAGTGGACCGCCGCACTTCCCCACCGCGAGTACGACGCGGTGCTCACCGCGACCGCCCTGCACTGGCTCGACGGCCCCCGCCTCGCCGAGCTGTACCGCGAGATCCACGACTGTCTGCGACCCGGCGGGGTGTTCGTCAACGCCGACCACATGCCCGACGACGCCCTGCCGGCCCTCACCGCGCAATTGACCGCGCGCGCCCGGCAGCGACGTACGGCCCGGCACGCCGCCGGCGCCGCCGCGTCCTGGGCCGGCTGGTGGGAGCAGGCCGCCGCCGATCCGACCCTCGGACCCCTGGTGGAGAAGCGGCGGCAGGTCTACCCCACCGGCCACAGTCCCGAGTGGACCCCGGCGACGCAGTGGCACCTGGACGGGCTGCGCGCCGCCGGCTTCCGCGAGGCCGGGGTGCTCTGGCGCAACGGGGCCGACGCCGCCGTGGCCGCCATCGCCTGAGCGGGCCCGGGAGACCGCCGGGGTGCGCGGCCTACCGCTTTCGGGCGGGCTCCGACGCACCTCCGGCGGCCCGGCTCTTCCGGGCGGCGTAGGCGCGCTTCATCTTGATGTGGTTGCCGCAGCCCGCCATGGAGCACCACCGGCGGGCCTGGTTGCGGGAGGCGTCGTAGAACGCCCAGCGACACGTGTCCCGGGCGCACACCTTGAGCCGGGTCCAGGTCTGCTCCTCCGCGCAGCTCCGAACGGCGTCGAGCAGCCGGGCCAGCGCCTCGTCGAGGGGGGCGTCGCGGGTCGCGGCGAGCCGGTGGCCGTCGTCGGCGAAGCTCAGCCGGACGGGAAACTCCGCCAGGACCCGGTTGAGGCCCTCCCGCGCGTCCGGGTCGACGGGGTGGCCGGCGTGGCCCTCGAGCACCGCGCGCAGACCTTCCCGGACCGTCGTCGCCACCCGCAGATCCGTCGCCGTCAGCCGCGCGTCCGCCGGCACGAGCCGCCGCTCGACGAGCCAGTCGCGGAGCCGGTCGGGCGTGCTCAGCGACTCCTCGTCGATCTGCGGCTCGAAGGTGTTGACGAAGTCCCGCACGAGCCGGACGGCGGGAGGCACGGCTGCGTCGTCGCTCACGGGGACCTCCTGAAGTTCACACCAGCGTACTTCCTTGACAGGTGTGACTGGTTCTGCGAGGGTGCGAAGTACACCACCGAAACCCGTTGGCCGGTGTAGGAGGCGTCGTGGTCGCCACGCTCAAGGACGTCGCGGAGTTCGCCGGGGTGTCGGTGAAGTCGGTCTCGAACGTCGTCAACGGCTACCCGTACGTCAGCGACGAGCTGCGCCGCCGCGTCCAGGCGGCCGTCGACGAACTCGGCTACCGCCCGAACCTGGCCGCGCGGAACCTGCGCGCCGGTCGCACCGGCCTGCTCGCGCTCGTCGTACCCGGGTTCGACGTCCCGCGTTTCGACGAGCTGGCCCGTGAGGTCGTGGCCAGCGCCGAGCGCCGGGGCTACCGCGTCGTCATCGAGCACAGCCGCCGCGTCGCGGCGGGCGACGCCCGCCCGGTGCCGGTGGACGGCGTCCTGCTGGCCGCCGACGTCGCCCCACCCGGGCTGATCGACGGGCAGTCGACGGGTCCGCCTCTGGTCCTGCTCGGCGGGGCTCCCGGCGGGCGCTGCGACCGCGTCGCCATCGACCACGCCCGGGCCGCGGAGGACGCGTCCGCGCACCTGCTGCACACCGGGCGGCGGCGCATCGCGGCGATCGGCGTCCGCCCGCGGCGCTCCCCCGCCGCTGCCCAGCGGTACACCATCGGCTACCGGCGCGCCCTGCGCCGGGCGGGGCTGGCACCGCCGTCCGGCTACCTCCAACCCGCGCTGCCCCACCGGCGCGCGGAGGGCTACCAGGCCGCCCGCACCCTGCTGGCGCACGAGCAACGGCCGGACGCCCTGCTCTGCTACTCGGACCTGTTGGCGATCGGGGCCCTGCGCGCCGCCGTCGACGCCGGGCTGCGCGTGCCGCAGGACGTCGCGGTCATCGGCATCGGCGACAGCGAGGAGGGCCGCTACGCCCGGCCCACCCTGAGCACGGTCTCCGCCGACACCGCCTTCATCGCCCGCGAGGCGGTGGACCGGATCATCTCCCGGATCGCCCGGCGGGACGCCGGGCCCGCGAGGGTGGTCGCGCCGCACACCGTGGTGCCCCGGGAGAGCACCGCGCCCGCCGGCTGAACCTCCGGCCACCCGCCGCGGTGCGTGGCCGGCTCAGCGAGCGGCGGGAGTGGAACCGATGGTCACCACCCGCGCCCACCCGGGCGGCGAGGTCGGCACGTAGTCGGGGTCGTCCTCGTCCCACGAGCCGACCCGGGGAAAGAGCCCCACCACCGTCCGGCACGGCGGCCGCGAGGCGGGCCAGGGCGTCTGCCCGTCGGTCAGCACCACGACGACGTCCGGTCGGGGCCGGGCCCGCAGCGCCCGGGTGAAGCCCGTCCGCAGGTCGGTTCCGCCGCCGCCGAGCAGCGGGATGTCCTCGGCCCGGCACAGCGGATGCACGACCCGGGCCGCCGCGTCGCACGGCAGCACGCTGACGAGGTCGCGACGCCCGCCCACGGCCCGCGAGATCGCGGCGACCTCCAGCAGCGCGCTGCCCAGCTCGGCGTCGCTGACCGAGCCGGACGTGTCGATCACCACGCAGACCCGAGGGGGCGTACGGCGCAGGCTCGGCAGGACGGCACCGGGCACCGCGGCGGAGCGCCGCGACGGCCGCCCGTAGGTGTAATTCTCCCCCACCCCGGGTGCGGAGGCCGCCGAGCGCACCGCCGCGCCCAGCAGCTCCCGCCACGGCTGCGGTGGGTGGAAGGCCTCCTGCGCCCACCGTCGCCAACCCGCCGGCGTGCTTCCCGGTCGGGCGGTGATGCCCTCGGCCACCCGGAACCGCACCGCGTCCTGTTCCTGCGCGCTGAGCCCGTGCGCGCCGTCCGGCCCCAGGTCCCACGCCCGCTCCAGCCCGTCGGCGCCGCTGCCGCAGTCCAACCAGGCCAACGCCTGGGTACGGGGACCGAGCCGGAACTGGCGCAGGTAGTCCTCCATCAGCTCCCCCTCGCGCAGCCCCAGGTGCCCCGGCTCGACGGCGCCCTCGGGCCGGGCCAGCCCGTCACCGAACACGTCGTCGTTGATCTCGAGGTCCGCGGCGATGTTCATCCGCAGCCGTTCGCCCGGCCCGGTCAGGCCCCGCTCCCGCGCCACCCGGTCGCTGCGCCCGTGGTGGTCGCGCAGCAGGTGCGAGACCTCGTGGACCCACACCCCGGCGAGCTCCTCCACCGGGGTGCGGTCCACGAAGGCCGGTGCGGCGTAGCAGCGCCAGTGCGCGTCCACGGCCATCGTCGGCACCCGCCTCGACGCCACCACGTGCAGGGCGAACAACGCCGTGGCCAGGTAGGGCCGGACCCGGGCGGCGTGCAGCCGGGCGGCGAAGAGCTTGTCGAGGTCCAGCGCCCCGGTGCGGCCGGCGCTCACCGGCCGGTCCCCGCGGCGGCGGCCACCCGCGCCGCCGCCTCGTCGGCGCGCCGGGACAGCGACACCGCGCCGGCGAGCCGCTCGATCGACGCCGGGACGTCCCAGTCCTCCTCGCGCAGGGCGGCGAGGGTGGACGCGGGGACGACCACCAGGTCCGGAGCGCCGGTGTCCAGGGCCCGCACCAGCACTGCCCACGCGGCGTCCCAGCGGGAACGCTCCGGGCGCCGACGGACCGCCTCCACCACGGCGTCCAGCACGGCCTGGCGCAGATCACCCCGCTCGGGCAGCACCGCGGTCGCCGGGTCGGCCAGCAGCACCTCCGGGTCCGGCAGGTCCATCCGGTCCATGCAGGCCAGCAGCTCCAGCCCCGGGCCGTCCCCCACCGCGCCGCGAACCAGCATCGACAGCACGTCCCGCGAGGTGTCGGCCGCGGTCGCGAAGGCGATCAGGCGCAGGGTCATCTCCCAGCTGCGGGGCGACGGCCAGGGTCCGCCCCGGCGGCCCTCGGTGCTGGGCAGCCGGTGTACGAGCGCCGGGCGGGCGGACAGCAGCCCGCACACCGCGCGGCGGGCGAGGCCGACGGCCGCCGACAGCCGCTCCGGGTCCAGCCGGGGCAGGGCGGCCCGGGGCCAGGTCCCACCCAGGCCGCGCACGACGACCTCGTGGTCGTGGGTCCACTGGAGATGGACGAAGCGGTTGGCCAGGGGCGGGCTCAGCTCCCAGCCGTCCGCGGCCGAGGAGCGCGGATTGGCGGCGGCCACGATCCGGACCCCGGGCGGCAGTCGCAGGGCGCCGATCCGCCGTTCGAGCACCAGCCGGAGCAGGGCGGCCTGCACCGCCGGCGGCGCGGTGGACAGCTCGTCGAGGAAGAGCAGTCCCCGGCCGGCCCGGACCAGGCGGACCGCCCAGTCCGGCGGGGCCATCGGTACGCCCTGTACGGCGGGGTCGTCCCCGACGACCGGCAACCCGGAGAAGTCGGACGGCTCGTGGACGCTGGCGATCACCGTGGTCAGCGGCAGGTCCAGCGCCTCGGCGAGCTGGGTCAGGGCGGCCGTCTTGCCGATGCCCGGCTCACCCCACAGCAGTACGGGCAGGTCGGCGGCGACGGCCAGGGTCAGGGCTTCCAACTGCGGGTCGGGGCGCGGTTCGGTGGTGGTGTCGCCCAGCAGGGCGAGCAGTTCGGCGGCGACGTCGAGCGCCGGGGTGTGGGCGGGTGCGACGGAGGTACCGGTCGACAGGGGCATGCGTGATCACCTTTCGGAGGTTCGGCGGGAAGCGGGTGGGGGCGCTGTTCAGCGCGGAAGGGCGTGGCGTGGGCGCGAGCGACGGTCACGGGTACGGCGACGGTCCGAGGCGGCGGGGCCGGGGCCGCGTCCGGCCAGTCCCGCCCGGAACAGTCCGTACGTGACCCGTCGCTGCGCGGCCGTCTCCAGCTCCTCGCGCAGCGCACCGGCCCGCAGCAGCGCGTCGGGGCCGAGCAGGCCCTCGACGGTGGCCAGCGCCCCGGCCGTGTCGCCGTGGTCCAGGCGGGCCCGGACGTCGTCGAGGCACTCCGGCCGGCGGTGCGCCTCGTCGATCGCCCGCAGGCAGGGCAGCGGGGTACCGCTCAACGCGACCAGCAGCTCCTCGCGGCGGATCTCGGCCGGGTCGTGGTCCAGCGCGGCGAGCACCCCGTCGACCAGGCCGATCCGGTGCCGGGCACCCCGGCACTGCACCAGGCGCGGCTGCCCTCGCCCGTCTGGCACCGGTGCCGGCCCGGCCGCCCGGTCCCCGGTCACCAGCGCCGACGCCACCAGCGGGTGCAGCCGGTCGACGTCGATCAGCCCGTCGCGGAGCAGTTCCAGGTCGGGTGGCACCCAGGTCGCGGCGTCCGGCAGCACCGGCAGCGCGGCGGCACGGCCCCGGCCGGCTGCCGATTCGACCCGCAGGCCCGCACCGCCCGCCAGCCCGTGCAGGACCAGCCGGCGGCGGCCCCCGAGTCGGACGGTGACGGCACCGTCGGTCCGCCCCTCGGCGCGGAGCAGGATCGCGGCCTCGGCCGCCCACCTGTCCACCGCGCAGCCGAGCTCCCGCGGCACTGCGCCCAACGGGTCGGTCGCGGGGCCGGCGTCGGCGGGCTGGCGGTCCGCCCCCGACCGGATCCTCAGCTCACCCGCCCGGCCCGCGTCCCACAGGTGGCGGTGCAGGTCGAGCCGGAATCGGCGGTCGGGATGGGGGTGCGGATGGCGGCGGTCCCCCGATCCGGGCCACAGCGCGAGGCCGAACCGTTGACCCGCATCGGCCCAGGCCGGCGGGGTGCGGGCCACCAGGTGCACGGCGGCGCCGGCCACCTCGTACCGGGCCAGCGCGACGGTCAGGCCGGGGCGCAGCAGCCCGTCCGGGGCGATCCTCGGCAGGTGCCAGCGCAACAGGTCGGGCGCCAGCTGCCGGAGGTCGGACCGGACCCGTGCCGCGAGTTCCCGGCCGTGGGTACGGGCCAGGGACCGCAGGTCGAGGTCGACGTCGACGCCCGCGGCCGCACACGCGCCGGCCCAGTCCCCGGCGCGGCGACGAGCGGTCGCAGACTCGATCATGGAGGGCGGCACGGCGAACTCGCGCACGCGACGCCAGAGGGAAAGACGGGATTCCGCGTTCGCGGCTCGGGAGCGCATCAGCACTCACCTTGCGCGGACGGGACCCCCAATCTGCCACGAGAGGTCATCATCGCCGCGGAGCCTACCGCTGTGCCCACCAGGATCGCGAGGGATTTCACCGGCCCGGACCGGGTGGGAGTGGACGGCCGGGGGTCCGACGGGCGACGCCGCCCGCATACGGCCGACTTTTATTGCGCTGTAATATTGACGGCCCCTGATCGAATTGGGAAGGATTCCTTACGGGACGAGGGCGGTCCGGACCGGGAGGGTACGGGCGCCCGACTCCCGTAGGGAGGCACCCACATGAGTCCATGTTGGCGCAGCCGCGCCGCACTCGCCGGCACCGTCGTCCTGGCCGCATCGCTGCTGCCGGCCTCGTCCGCGTCGGCCACGACCACCCGGACCGTCACCGTCGCCGCGGACCGGTCGGTCCACACCGTCGCGGAGGGCGGTCGGGCACGGATCACCGTCTCGGTGACGACGTCCGACGGGCAGCCGTTGGCCGCCCCGACGACCGTCCGCTACACCACCGGCAGCGGCACCGCCACCGCCGACGCCGACTACACCCCCGTCGCCGGCACGCTGACCTTCCCGGCCGGCAGCCCGTCCGGCACCGCGCGACAGGTCGACCTCACCGTCCACACCGACCCGACGGCCGAGACGGCGGAGACCGTCCCGCTGAACCTCTCCACCACCTCCACCGTCACCGGAAAACCGCTGGTGGTCATCGACGCGCACGGCCTGCCGTACCTCGACCGGAGGTTGCCGGTCGACCGGCGCGTCGCCGACCTCCTCGGCCGGATGACGGTCGAGGAGAAGATCGGCCAGATGACCCAGGCCGAGCGGGCCGCGGTCGCCGCCGACCCCACGTTGGTCGCGCAGTGGCGGCTCGGTTCCGTGCTCTCCGGTGGGGGCTCGACGCCCGCCACCAACACGCCGGCCGCCTGGGTCGACATGGTCAACGAGTTCCAGGCCCAGGCGCTGAGCACCCGACTGCAGATCCCGATGATCTACGGCATCGACGCCGTGCACGGGCACGGCAACGTGTACGGGGCCACGATCTTCCCGCACAACGTCGGCCTCGGGGCCACCCGCGACCCTGCCCTGGTGGAACGGATCGGGCACGCCACCGCGACCGAGGTGCGGGCCACGGGCATCCCGTGGAACTTCGCCCCGTGCGTGTGCGTCTCCCGCGACGAGCGGTGGGGGCGCAGTTACGAGAGCTTCGGCGAGGACCCCGCGCTGGTCATCCCGATGGCACGGATCATCGACGGCCTGCAGGGGCGCCGCGCCGGCCAGCTCGACGACGCCGACCGGGTCCTGGCCACCGCCAAGCACTACGCGGGCGACGGCGACACCGACTACGACGAGGCCGTCGCGGCCGCCAACGAGGGCAAGCCGTGGTGGGAGCAGCGGTACCCCATCGACCAGGGCGTGACGGTGACCGACCGGGCCCACTTCGCCCGGATCGACCTCTCGCCCTACCTCCCCGCCCTGCGGCGACACGACGTCGGCAGCGTGATGCCCTCCTTCTCCAGCGTGGACTGGACCGAGGACGGCCTGGGCAACCCGACCAAGATGCACGCCAGCCGCGAGCTGATCACCGATCTCCTGAAGGGCCGGCTGGGCTTCGACGGGTTCCTGATCTCAGACTGGGAGGGCATCCACCAGATCCCCGACCCGGCCGAGCCGACCAACACCGGCCTGACCGCGTACAAGGTGCGGGTCGGCGTGAACGCCGGCACCGACATGTTCATGGAACCGAACAGCGCCCCGCAGTTCGAGGAGCTGCTCCTGGCCGAGGTGACCGCCGGGCGGGTCAGCCCGGCCCGCCTCGACGACGCGGTACGGCGCATCCTGCGCAAGAAGTTCGAGCTCGGGCTCTTCGAGCAGCCGTACGCCTCGGCGGCGAACGTCGACCAGGTCGGTAGCGCCGCGCACCGGGCGACCGCCCGGGACGCGGTGGCGAAGTCGCAGGTGCTGCTGAAGAACGCCGGGCGGGCGCTGCCGCTGCGCCGCGACGCCAACCTGTACGTCGCCGGCCGCAACGCCGACGACATCGGCAACCAGGCCGGCGGCTGGACGATCACCTGGCAGGGCCAGTCGGGCGACCTGATCCCCGGCACCACCATCCTGGAGGGCATCCGGCAGGTGGCGCCGCAGGCGCGGGTCACCTACAGCGCGGACGCCTCGGCGCCCACGGCGGGCGCCGACGTCGGCGTGGTCGTGGTCGGGGAGACGCCGTACGCCGAGGGGTACGGCGACGTCGGCGGCCCGGAGTGCGGCTGGTGCTCGACGCCCCAGCAGGAGGAGAAGTCACTGCGCCTCCAGCCCGCCGACCAGGCGGTGATCGACAAGGTCTGCGCCGAGATCGAGACCTGCGTCGTCCTGGTGGTCTCCGGACGGCCGCAGATCGTGACGGACCAGCTCGGCCGGATCGACGCGCTGGTGGCGTCGTGGCTGCCGGGCAGCGAGGGCGCCGGCGTCGCCGATGTCCTGTTCGGCCGGCGGCCCTTCACCGGCCGCCTCCCGGTGACCTGGCCGCGCAGCGAGGCGCAGGTGCCGATCAACGTCGGTGACCGGGACTACCGACCGCTGTACCCGTTCGGCTGGGGACTGCGGACCGACCACGGCCGGTCCGCGCTGTCAGCCGTGGCCGACGAACAGCCGGAGCTGCGTACGGCGCTGGCCCCGGGCAACTGGGACGCCGACGGCTCGCTGCGGAACGCCCCCGAGGTGCTGCGGCCGCTCGGCCGGCAGCTCGCCGCGGGTGGGGGCTCCGCCGCGCGCAACGACGCGATCCTCGCGGTGGCCCGTGAGGCCGCCCAGTCCGCGGTCGTCCGGGGAAGCGCCCCGCCGGACTGGGCCGCCCTGCTCGCCGAGGCCGAGCGCGCCCAGCTCACCGACGATCCGGTCCGGGCGTTCACGCTGTTCCTCCGCGTCGCCACCTGACCCGGCCGACCGCGCCGGTGACCCGCCCGGCCGGGCCCCGGGTGCCGCCCCACGCGGCACCCGGGGCCCGCGTCGGCTTCCGCCGCCACTGTCGCCGTCGCCGGCCGCGCCGGTGACGGCGGTCCGGCCCTGTTCAGGTCCCGCAGCTCAGGGACCCGGATCGCCGGGGTCGCCCGCCGCGCCGTGGGTACGACGAGCCTTGCGCCCGGCCTCGTACGCGGCCCGGGCGGTGCGCGCCTGCGCGGTGGTGGAGACCTCGGCGACCGGCACGTCCCACCAGGCCCCGCCGTCCGGGCCCGCCTCGAACGGGTCGGTCTCGACGTGCACGACCGTGGTGCGTTCCGCCGCCCGGGCGGTCGCCAGCGCGGCCCGCAACTGCGCCGTGGTGGTCACCCGGATCAGGTCCGCGCCGAGGCTCGCCGCGTTGGCGCCCAGGTCGACCGGGAGCCGGCCGCCGGTCCGGTCGCGGTAGGCGGTGCCGAGCCGCTGCGCGCCGACGCTCTCGGAGAGCCGGCCGATCGAGGCGAAACCCTGGTTGTCCACCAGCACGACGACCAGCTTCACCCCTTCGGCCACCGCGGTGGCCAGCTCGGTCGGCAGCATGAGGTAGGAGCCGTCGCCGACCAGGACGAAGACCTCGCGGTCCGGGGCGGCCAGCTTGACCCCGATCCCGCCGGGGATCTCATAGCCCATGCACGAGTAGCCGTACTCGACGTGGTAGCTCTTCGGGTCGGCGCTGCGCCACAGCCGGTGCAGGTCGCCGGGCATGGACCCGGCGGCGCAGACCACCACGTCGCGCGGCCCGGCGGCGTCGTTGACGGCGCCGATCACGGCGGTCTGCGTGGGCCGGGCGTCGGGGTCGGCGTGCCGGGCCCGGTTGGCCACGGCCGTCCAGCGCTGGGTCAGCTCCGCCACCGACGCCCGGTACGCCGGCGCGGTGCCCCAGCCCGCGCAGGCCGCGTCGAGCGCCGCCAGGCTCTCCCGGGCGTCCCCGACGACCTGCAGGCCGGAGAGCTTCGCGGCGTCGAAGCCGGTGACGTTGAGGTTGACGAACCGGGCGTCCGCGCCGAAGAGGGTGCCGGAGGCGGTGGTGAAGTCGCTGTAGCGGGTGCCCACCCCGATCACCAGGTCGGCGCCGGCGGCGATCTCGTTGGCGGCGGTGGTGCCGGTGACCCCGACGGCGCCGAGCGCGAGCGGGTGGCCGTGCGGCAGGGCGCCGGTGCCGGCCTGCGTCTCGGCGACCGGCACCCCGTGTTCCTCGGCGAAGCGGCGCAGCGCGTCGCACGCCCCGCTGTAGATCACCCCGCCGCCGGCCACCACCAGCGGCCGCCGCGCCGCCGTGACGGCCCGGGCGGCCCGGGCGACGGCCGAGGAGTCCGGGCGGGGCCGGGGCACGTGCCAGGTTCGTTCGGTGAACAGCTCCGCCGGCCAGTCGTACGCCTCGGCCTGCACGTCCTGCGGCAGGGCGAGGGTGACCGCGCCGGTCTCCGCCGGGTCGGTCAGCACCCGCATCGCGGCCAGCAGCGCCGCCGGCAACTGCTCCGGGCGGTTGATCCGGTCCCAGTAGCGGGAGACCGGCCGCAGCGCGTCGGTGACGCTGACGTCGTACGAGCGGGGGTCCTCCAGCTCCTGGAGCACCGGGTTGGCCACCCGGGTGGCGAAGATGTCGCCGGGGAGCAGCAGCACCGGCAGCCGGTTGACGGTGGCGCCGGCCGCGCCGGTGACCAGGTTCGTCGCGCCCGGGCCGATCGAGGTGGTGCAGGCCAGGGTGCTGAGCCGGTCGGTCATCCGGGCGTACGCGGCGGCGGTGTGCACCATGCCCTGCTCGGTGCGGCACAGGTGGTACGGCAGCTCCGCGCCGGCCGGCCCGGCCAGGGCCTCCCCGATCCCGGCGACGTTGCCGTGGCCGAAGATGCCGAAGCACGCCGGGATCAGCCGCCGCCGCACCCCGTCGCGTTCCGACCACTGCCGGGCCAGGAAGGTCACCAGCGCCTGCGCCACCGTCAGTCGGGGCATCACGCCTCCCGCGTCGTCGGGCCGGTCAGCGGCAGCCGCGGGTCGACCGGCTGCTCCGCCCAGCTCCCCCGGATCCAGTGGTGCCGGGGATCGTCCACACAGGCCATCGTCCGCTTCGGGGCGGGACCGGCCAGCACGTTGAGGTAGTAGAGGTGGTAGCCGGGCGCGGCCATCGACGGGCCGTGGTAGCCGTACGGGACGAGCACCACGTCGCCGCCGCGCACCTCGGCGAGCACGTCGATCGGCCGTCGGGCGGTGCCGTAGACGCGCTGGTAGCCGACCGGGCCGCCGGCGTCTCCGGGCGCCCCACCGGCCACCTCGAAGTAGTAGATCTCCTCCAGCTCCGCCTCGACCCGCCCGCCGTCGTGGGTCCGGTCCTCCTCGTGCTTGTGCGGCGGGTAGGACGACCAGTTGCCGCCGGGGGTGAGCACCTCGACGGCGACCAGCCGGTCGCAGTCGAAGGCCTCCGGGGCGCAGAAGTTGTTGACCTGGCGGCTGGCCGGTCCCGCACCGCGCAGCTCGACCGGCACGTCCCGGGCGGCGGCGTAGCGGGGTGAGAGCCGGCGGGTGGCGCGGGCCGACGGCAGGGCGAAGCGGCCCTCGCCCCGCACCGTCACCGTGGCGTCGCGGGGCAGGTAGGCGAAGTCGGTGACCGCGGCGAAGACCGACGGACGGCCGGTCAGGGTGAGCCGTACCCCGTCGCAGTGCACGGTCGCGGCGCCGGCCAGCGGCAGGACCAGCATCTCCTCGTCGCCGGTGTCGAAGGTGACCGCGCCGCCGGCGGGCAGGGTGAGCACCCGCAGGCCGGCGTAGCGCCAGCCGGCCCGCTCGGGGGTGACCTCCAGCGCCCAGGGTGCCCGGGCGGTCGTACCCCAGGGCAGGTGCGCCTCGGGGGCGCTCACGCCCCCTGCCCGGCGGGCAGCAGCGACCCGGCCAGGTCCACGGCGGCGGCCACGTCGTCGTCCGGTGGGTAGAGCAGCGCCCGGCCGACCACCAGGCCGCGCACGCCGGGCAGCCGCAGCGCCCGGGCCCACCGCGCGTACACCGCGTCCGGTGCCTCCACCGGGTCGCCGCCGAGCAGCAGGACCGGCAGCGTGGTCGCGGCGACGACCCGCTCCATCTCGTCGATCGCCGGCAGCTTCAACCAGGTGTACGCGGAGGTGGCGCCGAGCGCCTGGCCGACGCTGACGCCCTTGATGACGGCTTCGGGGCGCAGGTCGGCGTGCACCCGGCCGTCGGTGCGGGCCACCCAGAGCGGCTCGACGAGGGCGACCGTCCGGTGGGCCGCCAGCGCGGTGACCGCCCGGGCGCAGGCCTGCAGGGTGGGGGCGGTGGCCGGGTCGTCCGGGTCGATGCGGCAGAGCATCTTGCCGCCGTCGTAGCGCATCGCGGCGATGCTGTCGGCGTCGTACGCGGTGAACCGGTCGTCGAGTTCGAAGGTGGCGCCGGAGAGGCCGCCGCGGTTCATCGAGCCGATGGCCAGGCGGTCCTCCAGGGCGCCGAGCAGCAGCAGGTCCTCCAGGATGTCCGGGGTGCCGAGCACCCCGTCGACGCCGGGCCGGGACAGCGCCAGGCGCAGCCGGTCGAGCAGGTCGACGCGTCCGGCCATGGCCATCGGCCGGTCCCGGACGCCGAGGGCACCGCGGGCGGGGTGGTCGGCGGCGATGATGAACAGCGGTCGCCCGTGGTCGGGCCAGGGTCGGCGGGTCCGCTGTGCGGCGGCCTCGGCGATCGCCTGTGGCCGGTGGGCCCGGGTGAGGGTCAGCGCGTCGTACTCGGTGCTCACCGGTCTTCTCCTCCCACGGCGGCGGTCGACGACGCCGGTTCCGACTGGGCGGCTCGGGCCAGCGCCTCGGTCTCGGCGTGATCGGGCATGGCGGCGGAACAGGCCAGGCGGGAGGCGACGATGGCGCCGGCGGCGTTGGCGAAGCGCAGCGTCCGCTCCAGCGGCCAGTCGCGCAGCAGCCCCAGACAGAGCGCGCCGCCGAACGCGTCGCCGGCGCCGAGCCCGTTCACCACCGTCACCGGCACCGGCGGCACCCGGACGGTCTCGGTGCGGGTCCGGGCCAGTACCCCGGCCGGGCCGAGCTTCACCACCGCCAGCTCGGGCCCACGGTCGAGCAGCAGCCCGGCGGCTCGTTCGGGGTCGCGGGTGCCGACGGCGATCTCCACCTCGTCGAGGTTGCCGACGGTGACGGTGACCTGCGGCAGCGCCTCGGCGACCGCGGCGGTGGCCGCCGCCGGGTCGGCCCAGAACATCGGCCGGTAGTCCAGGTCGAGCACGGTGTGCGGGCGCCCGGCGCGGACGGCCAGCGCGGCGGCGTGGGCGTCCCGGCTCGGCTGCTGGCACAGGCCGGTGCCGGTGAGCCAGAAGACCCGGGCCGCGGCGATCGCGTCGGCGTCGAGCTCCTCGGGGCGGATCTGCAGGTCGGGGGCGGTCGGCGTGCGGTAGAACCAGAGCGGGAAGTCGTCCGGCGGGAAGATCTCGCAGAAGGTCACCGGGGTGGGCAGATTGTCGACCGGGTGGACCTGACTGTCGTCGACGCCGAAGTCGCGCAGCGCCCGGTGGACGTACGCGCCGAACGCGTCGGCGCCGGTGCGGGTGATCACGCCCGCGCGCAGCCCCTGCCGGCTCGCGGCGACGGCCACGTTGGTGGGACTGCCGCCGAGGAACTTGCCGAACGTCTCGACGTCGGCCAGCGGCGTGCCGATCTGCAACGGATAGATGTCCACCCCGACCCGGCCGATGGTGAGCACATCGAGCATGCGGCGTCCTCCCCCGCCGGCGACGCCGTGCCCGCCGGCCTGTCCCTGATTGGTAACAGCGTTCTACGAGTTGTGTCAATGTGTTGTCATGACATCCGCCCTCTGCGGTCGGTGACCGCTTCGGTACAGTGACGGCCATCATCGTGCCCCGAGATCCCGCGCGTGCCCAGCGAGGAGGTGCCGTGACCCGCCCCGAGATCGCGGTCGACCGGAGCAGCCCGGTCCCGCTCTACTTCCAGGTCGCGGAGCAGTTCGCCGCGGCGATCCAGCGCGGCGACCTGGCGCCCGGCGACCGCCTCGACAGCGAGTTGCAGCTCGCCGACCGGCTCGGGCTGTCCCGCCCGACCGTGCGACAGGCGATCCAGCACCTGGTCGACAAGGGACTGATCGTGCGCCGTCGCGGGGTGGGCACCCAGGTGGTGCGGGGCGAGGTCCGCCGGGCGGTGGAGCTGACCAGCCTCCACGACGACCTGCTCCGCGCCGGCCAGGCGCCCTCCACCTCGGTGCTGGAACTGGCCACCGTGCCCTGCCCGCCCGAGGTCGCCACGGCGCTCGGCGTACCGGCCGGCGGCGAGGTGCAGCACCTGCGCCGGCTGCGGTTCTCCGACGGCGAACCCCTCGCGGTGATGGAGAACTGGCTCCCGCCCGACCTGGTGCGGCTGAGCATGGACGCGCTGCAGGCCAAGGGCCTGTACGCGATCCTGCGCGCCGCCGGCATGCGCATCCGCGGCGCCCAGCAGCGGATCGGCGCGCGGGCAGCGACCGCCGCCGAGGCGCAGATGCTCGGCGAGCGGCGGGGCGCGCCGCTGCTGACCATGACCCGCACCGCGTACGACGACCAGGGCCGGTACGTGGAGCACGGCGCGCACATCTACCGGGCCAGCCGTTACTCGCTCGAGGTGACCGTCGCCGAGCGGTGACGGTGGATGTTTCGCGCTCATTTCAGTGACAGGTATTTACGTCGTCAAGCTGTCATGACATTGTGGCCGCAAACACCGCCGGCGGCGGACGTGCGGCCGGCGGGCGACCCGCGAGTCTCTTCGAAGTCTCCTTGCGAAGGGAAGCAGCCCATGACATCCAAGCCGAGACACGCAGCGGGCGTGCTCGCCGCGTTCACCGCAATCGCCCTCGCCGTCACGGCCTGTGGCGACTCGTCCGAGCCCGCCGGCAAGGACGCCAAGAACATCACCCTCACCATCTCCGCCAACTCCATCGTGGGCGGCAAGAACTCCGCCGGTGCGGAGTGGATCGAGAAGTGGGTCATCCCCCGGTTCGTCGAGGCGCAGAAGGCCAAGGGCGTCACCGCCAAGGTGACGTTCGTGCCCAGCGGCGTCGACGACGAGCAGTACAAGACCAAGCTGGCCCTGGACCTGCGCTCCAAGGGCGGCGCCGACGTCGTCGCCGTGGACGGCATCTGGGTGGGCGAGTTCGTCCAGGCTGGCTACCTCAGGCCACTGTCCGAGGTGGCCGGTGACCAGGCCGACTCCTGGGAGGGCTGGTCGCAGATCCCGGAGACCGTGCAGGGCCTCGGCAGCTTCGAGGAGAAGCGCTACGGGATCCCGCTCGGCACCGACGGTCGGGTCCTCTACTACAACAAGAAGCTCTTCGCCCAGGCCGGCCTGCCCGCCGACTGGCAGCCGAAGAGCTGGCAGGAGATCCTCGACGCCGGCGCCAAGCTCAAGGCGCTGCCCGGGGTGACCCCGATCCAGATCAACGCCGGCACCGCGATGGGCGAGGCGACCTCCATGCAGGGCGCGCTGCCGCTGCTGGCCGGCGCGGGCGGGGAGATCTACAAGGACGGCAAGTGGGCCGGAGCCAGCCAGCCGGTCAAGGACGTGCTCGACTTCTACACCAAGGTCTACGGCGGCGGCCTGGGCGACCCCAAGCTGCAACAGGAGGCGAAGGGGCGCGACAAGTCCTTCGCGGAGTTCGCCGCCGGCAAGATCGGCATCCTGGCCGAGGGCGACTACTTCTGGCGCAGCGTCATCAACCCGAGCACCGGCATCGCCAAGATGGCCGACCGGAACACCACCGTCGGGTTCGCGATGATCCCCGCCAAGCAGCCCGGCGCCGGCATCCGCGGGCAGGACTTCGTCAGCATGTCCGGCGGCGGGGTGCGGGTGCTCAACCCGAACTCCAAGTTCCCGTCCCAGGCCTGGGAGCTGCTCTCCTTCATGCACTCGGCGGAGGCGGTCAAGGCCGAACTCGCCGGCGAGGCACGGATCACCGCGCGGATGGACGTCAACAAGGAGGTCCTCGCGGGCGACCCGATGCTGAGCTTCGTCACCGAGAAGGTCCTGCCGGTCACCGCGTACCGGCCGCCGCTGGCGGTGTACCCGCAGGTGTCCGTGGCCCTGCAGGAGGCGACCGCCGCCGCCGCGTCGGGCCAGAGCGCCGACGAGGCGGCCGGCGCGTACCAGAAGAAGGTCGAAGGGATCGTCGGTGGCCCGGGTAACGTCACCTCCTGACCAGGTGGTGGAGGGGAGGCGCCCGGAGACGGGCGCCTCCCCGGCCCCCGACGCCGCCGGCCTGGGCCGGGCCCGGGCCACCGGGTTCCTGGTGCCCAGCATGGTGCTGATCCTGCTCTTCCTGGTGGTGCCGGCCGCCTGGACGATCTACCTGGGCGTCACCAACTACCGGCTGACCGGCCTGGCCGCCGCCAACCCGGAGATCGTCGGCCTGGACAACTACACCCGCGCCCTGGGCGACGAGCGGTTCACCAACTCGCTGCTGCTGACCCTGCAGTTCGTGCTCGGCTCGGCGGTCATCGGCCAGGCCGGGCTCGGGTTCGCCATCGCCTTCGCGCTGCGCGACCGCCACGGCCCGCTGCGCCGGGTCGTCGAGGCGTTCGTCCTGCTCTCCTGGATCCTGCCCAGCTCGGTGGTGGCCTTCCTCTGGATCGCCCTGCTCGACCGCGACGGCGGCACCCTGAACACGCTGCTCGGCATCCCGGGCACCGCCTGGCTGCTCGACCACCCGATGTTGTCGATCATCATCTTCAACACCTGGCGCGGCACGGCGTTCTCGATGATGCTCTACGCCGCCGCCCTGGAGAACGTGCCCCGCTCCCACCTGGAGACCGCCCGGCTGGCCGGCGCGTCCACCTGGCAGCAGCTGCGCGACGTGGTCTTCCCCCGCATCCGCGGGCACGTGCTGACCAACCTGCTGCTGATCAGCCTCTGGACGTTCAACGACTTCGCGCCGTTCCTCATCACCGCCGGCGGCCCGGAGCAACGCTCGGAGATCCTGCCGGTCTACGTCTACAAGGTGGCGCTCTCCGGCGGCGAGCTGGGCTTCGGCGCCGCGATCTCGTTCATCATGCTGCTGATCAACCTGGTCATCGCGCTGATCTACCTGCGCATGCTGGGCCGGCGGAAGGAGGCGGCGTGAGCAGCGCGACCACCACGGCACCGGCGCCCCCGCGCGACCCGGCGCACGACGCGGGGACCAGCGCGGTACGCCACCTGCTCGCCCGGACCGGGCGCTACGTCTTCCTCTGCACCGTCCTCGCGTTCTTCGCGCTGCCGCTGCTCTGGCTGGCGACCGCCCCGTTCGACGACACCCCGACCATCACCGCGTCGCTGCCGCAGTTCACGCTCGACAACTTCCGCACCCTGCTGAACAACCCGTACGCGCTGACCTCACTGCTCAACTCCGTGTACCTGGCCGGCGGCACCGCGGCGCTGGTGGTGACGTTCGGGGCGCTGGCCGCGTACGCGCTGAGCCGGGTCCGGGTGCCCGGCCGCGATGCGCTGCTCTACGGGCTGCTGCTGCTCTCGTCGATCGTGACCGGCACGGCCACCATGGTGCCGCTGTTCGAGCTGGCGTTCCGGCTCAACCTGATCGACTCCCGGCTCGGGGTGATCCTGATCCTCACCGGCGGGCTGCTGCCCGCGGCGATCTTCATCCTCAAGGACTTCATGGACGCCACCCCGACGTCCTACGAGGAGTCCGCGCGGGTCTTCGGCGCCAGCCCGCTGCAGATCATGCGGCACATCGTGGTGCCGGTGGTCCGGCCCGGCCTGGCCACCGTCGGGGTGTGGGCGGTCGCCAACGTCTGGGGCAACTTCCTGGTGCCGTTCCTGCTGCTGCGCGGGCCGGAGAAGGCCCCCGCCGCCGTGATCATGTACACCCTCTACACCGAGGGCGGCCAGGCCGACCTGCGGCTGCTCTCCACGTTCTCGCTGCTCTACTCGCTGCCGGTGGCGCTCATGTTCGTCTTCGTCAGCAGCCGGTACGGATTCCGCTTCCACGGAGGGATCAAGCGCTGATGTCCGCCATCACCATGCGCGACCTGACCAAGGTCTACCCCAACGGGGTGCGGGCCCTGGACGCCCTCGACCTGGAGATCGCCGACGGCGAGTTCTTCGCGCTGCTCGGCCCCTCCGGCTGCGGCAAGACCACCCTGCTGCGCACCATCGCCGGGCTGGAGGTGGCCTCCGGCGGCAGCGTACGCATCGGCGAGCGCACCGTCACCGACCTGCCGCCCGGAAAGCGGGACGTGGCGATGGTGTTCCAGGACTACGCGCTCTTCCCGCACATGACCGTGCAGGAGAACATCGCGTACCCGCTGCGGATCAAGAAGGTGGACCGCCGGGGCCGGGCGGAGAAGGCGGCGGAGACCGCCGACGAGCTGGGCCTGTCCGCGCTGCTGCAACGCCGCCCGGGACAGCTCTCCGGCGGTCAGCAGCAGCGGGTCGCGCTGGCCCGGGCGATGGCCTGCCACCCGCAGGTCTTCCTCCTCGACGAGCCGCTGTCCAACCTCGACGCCCGGCTGCGGCTGGAGGCGCGCACCTTCCTCAAGCGGCTGCAACGCGAACTCGGCGTCACCACCGTCTTCGTCACCCACGACCAGGCCGAGGCGCTCGCCCTCGCCGACCGGATCGCCGTGATGGAGGGCGGCCGGATCCGGCAGGTCGGCACGCCGACCGAGGTGTTCCGCCGCCCCGCCAACACCTTCGTCGCCGGGTTCATCGGCTCCACCCCGATGAACCTGGTCGACGCCGAGGTGCACGACGGCGAACTGGCCGTCGCCGGGGCGCGGCTGCCGGTGCCGGAGGACGTCCGGGACCGGGTCGACGCCGGCGAGAAGCTCGTCTACGGGGTACGCCCCGAGTACCTGGACTACTCGGCCGAGCCGGTGCCGGGGGCGCTGAGCGGACAGGTGGTCGTGGTGGAGAACCTGGGCAGCTTCTCGCTGGTCTCCCTCGACGTGGCCGGCGGAGGCGCCGCCGCGGTCTCGGGAACCAGCGTCCAGGTCGTCGTGCCGGAGGGGCGCGAACCCGAACCCGGCGACACCGGCTGGGTGGTGCCCCGGCCCGGCCGGTCGCTGCTCTACCGGGACGGCGAGCTGGTCAGCGGCGCGGCGGCGGCCGTGCCCGCGGCGCGTACCGGCGCGGAGCGGTGAGGCATGGCGGTGCACCGGGGCAGGTGGACGCTGGCGGACCGCGCCGAGAACGTGCTGCGGACCCTGCCGGTCACCGTGCCGCCGGGCACCGCCGCGCTCACCGTACGACTCGACTACCCCCGGCAGGCCGGGGTGCTCGACCTCGGCTGCGTCGGGCCGGCCGGTTTCCGGGGCTGGTCGGGCGGCGCCCGCGACGGCTACACGGTGGCCGCCGACTGGGCCACCCCCGGCTACCTGCCGGGCGAGCTGGAACCCGGTGAGTGGCAGGTCCTGCTCCGCCTGCACCGGATTCCGCCCGAGGGCCTCGACTACGAGGTCACCGCCAGCACCAGCACCACCGGTCCGGACGCCCCGACGCCGTCGCCGGCGCCACCGCGTCCAGACCGTCCGCCGCGCCGCGCATTGCCCGAGGTGGACGGCCGGCGCTGGATCGCCGGGGACCTGCACGCGCACACCGTGCACAGCGACGGCGCGTCCACCATCGACGAACTGGCCGCCCTGGCCGCCGCCCGGGGCCTGGACTTCCTCGCCGTCACCGACCACAACACCGTCAGCCACCACCCGTGGCTGCCGGCCGCCTCGGCCCGGTACGGCCTCACCCTGCTGCCCGGGCAGGAGGTGACCACCGACCGGGGACACGCCAACGTGTTCGGCCCGGTCGGCTGGGTCGACTTCCGGCAGCCACCCGACGAATGGCTGGCCACCGCGGAGCGGGCCGGCGGCGTGATGTCGGTCAACCACCCCCTCGGCGGTGACTGCGCGTGGCGGCAGCCGCTGACCAGGCGTACCCGGCTGGCCGAGGTGTGGCACTCCGGCTGGTGGGACCGGACCTGGGGTGCCCCACTGGCCTGGGCGCGGGCCTGGCGGCCGGACGTGGTGCCGGTCGGCGGCAGCGACTTCCACCGCCCCGGCGACGACGCACCCCCCGGCTCCCCCACCACCTGGCTGCTGGTCGACGCCGACCGTGATCCGACGGACGCCGTGCTCGACGCGCTGCGGGCCGGGCGTACCGCCGTCTCCGCCGGTCCCGACGCGCCGCTGCTGCTCCGCCTCGGCGACGAGCTGCTCGCCGTCGACGCCGACGGCCTGCTGCTCGGCGGTCCCGACGGCAGCCACCGCGTCGTCCACGGCGACCGGTGCCTCCTGCCGGCCGGCGACGGCCTGCACGTCCTGGAGTCCCACCGCATGGAGGTGATCGCACTGTGCAGCTGAGCGGACGCACCCGGGTGGCCGGCGCACCGGTCAACCACGGCATCTACCGGCACGACGACAGACTCCTCGGCCCGGACGACCTGCTGGCGGCCCTGTCCCGCGACGGGTACGACGGGGTCGACTCCGGGCCGATCGGCTACCTCGGCACCGGCGAGGCGCTGGCCGGCCGGCTCGCGGCGACCGGCATCGGGCTCGCCGGTGGCTGGGTCGACCTGCGCTACACCGACCCCGACGGCTTCGGCGCGGACCTGGTCCAGCTCGACGCGGCGCTCGACGCGTTCACCGCCGTACCGGTCGACGACCCCCGGTTCGCGCCCCGGCCCACCCTGGCCTGCCCCGGCAATCCCGGCCGGATGGCCCGGCCCGGCACCCCGCCCGACCTGACCTCGGCGCTGCCGGCCACCGGCTGGCCGGAGTTCGCGGCCCGGGTGCAGCAGGCCGCCGACCGCTGCCGGGACCGGGGCCTGGAACCGGTGTTCCACTACCACCTCGGCACCGACGTGGAGACCGAGGCCGAGGCCGACCGGCTGCTCGAACTGACCGACATCGCGGTCTGCCTGGACACCGGGCACCTGCTGCTGGCCGGCGGCGACCCGGTCGCGGCGGTCCGCCGGTGGGCCGGCCGGATCGGGCAGGTGCACCTGAAGGACGCCGACCTGGCCGTCCACGAGCGGGTCCGGGCGGCCGGCGGCGGCCTCGCCGACGTGGTCGCCGCCGGCGGCTTCTGCACCCTGGGCACCGGTGACGTCGACTTCGCCGGGGTGCTGGCGAACCTCGACGCGATCGGCTACACCGGCTGGCTGGTGATCGAACAGGACGCGCCGGCAGACGGGCGGGACCTCGACCGGACGCTGGCCGACCAGCACGCCAACCGGCGCTGGCTCGAGGAGGCGCTGCGATGACCGAACCCGGCAAGCGGATCCGGATCGCGGTCGCCGGGCTGGGCGTCATCGCCCGCACGGTGCACCTGCCGCTGCTGCAACGCCGCGCGGACCTGTTCGAGATCGTCGCGCTCGGCGACCTCTCCCCCACCCGGGTCGCCGAGCTGGGCGGCCGGTACGGCGTCGAGCCGGGCCGCCGGTACACCGACGCCGCCGCGATGCTGACCGACGGCGGGTACGACGCGCTGCTGCTGGCGACCTCCGGCTCGCACGGTGACCTGGCCGCGTCGGCGCTGCGCGCGGGCGTGCCGGTGCTCTGCGAGAAGCCGCTGGCCTACACCCTCGCGGAGGCGGACCGCCTCACCGAGCTGAGCGGCGGCGCCCCGGCGCTGATGGTCGGCTACATGAAGCAGTACGACCCGGCGGTGGCCGAGGCCGCCCGCCTGCTCGACGAGTGGGGCGGGGCCGAGCGGGTCCACGCGGTGGAGGTGACCGTGCTGCACGCCGGCGGCGACGGGCAGCTCGCCTTCGCCAACCTGCCGCCCGCCCCCACCGACGTGCCGGCCGGGGAGGTGGCCCGGCTGCGCGCCGCCGACGCCGCGCTGCTCGACGCCGCGGTCGGCGCCGACGCCGCCGCGCGCACCCTCTACCAGATCCTGATCAACAGCATCTCCCACGACCTGTCGCTGCTGCGGCTCTTCACCGGGGCACCGGCCACCGTGGAACACGTGGCGACCTGGCCGCTGACGCCCGACGGGCCGGCGGAGCCGTCGGTGGAGATCAGCGGGCGGCTGCCGGGCGGCGCCCGTTACGGCATCCGCTGGCTCAACCTGCCCGACTACCCGGCCTACCGGGAGACGGTGACCCTGCACCACGCCCGGGGCTCGCTGGAACTGGTCTTCCCGTCGCCGTACCTGCTCAACGCGCCCACCACGCTGACCCTGGTGGAGTCGCACGGGGGCGGCGAGCGGCGGGCGGCGTACCGGTCGGTGACCGAGGCGTTCGAGCAGGAACTGGTCGCCTTCCACGCGATGGTCACCGGGGGCGCGCCACCGCTGACCGGGATCGCCGAGGGCGCGACCGACGTACGGACCAGCCAACAGGTGGTACGCCGCTTCGGTGAGCTGACCGGAACGGCGATCGGCGGAGAGGCGGCGGACTCATGACACGACCGACCGACATCATCGTGGTGCCGCACACCCACTGGGACCGGGAGTGGTACGAGCCGTTCCAGCGGTTCCGGCTGCGGCTGGTGGCGCTGCTCGACGACGTGTTCGACCGGATGGAACGCGACGAGCGGCAGCGGTTCACCCTCGACGGGCAGCTCGCCGCGGTGGACGACTACCTGGAGGTCCGACCGGAACGGCGCGAACAGGTGATCGCCCTGGTGCGCGCCGGACGGCTGGCGGTCGGGCCGTGGCAGATCCTGCTCGACGAGTTCCTCTGCTCCGGGGAGAACATCATCCGCAACCTGGAACGCGGGCTGACCCGCAGCGCCGAGCTGGGCGGCGCCATGCCGGTCGGCTACCTGCCCGACATGTTCGGCCACATCGCCCAGATGCCGCAGCTCCTGGCCGGGGCCGGGCTGTCCCACGCCTGCGTGTTCCGCGGCGTACCCGATCGGGTCCGCACCCACGCGTTCGCCTGGCAGGCGCCGGACGGCACCACCGTGCGCACCGAGTACCTGCCCGGCGGGTACGGCAACGCGGCCGGGCTGCTGGACGGCGCCGCGCTGGTCACCCGACGCGCCGCCGACCTGGCCGTCCGGCTCGGCGGCTGGCGCCCCGAGGGCGCCACCACCCCGGTCCTCGCCATGTACGGCACCGACCACGCGGCCCCGGCCCCGGACGCCCCCGACCTGCTGGCCGCCGCCGACGTCGACGGCACCCGGCTGCGGCTCGGCACCCTCGCCGAGTACTTCGCCACCCAACCCACCACGGTGGACGGGCTGCCCACCGTACGCGGGGAGCTGCGCTCGCACGCCCGGGCGAACATCCTGCCCGGCGTGATCTCCGTACGGGCCCACCTGAAGCAGGCGATGGGTCGCGCCGAGCGCCGGGTCGAGCGGTACGCCGAACCCCTCGCCGCGCTCTGGCACGACCCGTCGGTGCAGCGCTTCCTGGACATGGCGTGGACCCGGCTGATCGACGCGAGCTGCCACGACTCGGTGACCGGGTGCGGCTGCGACGAGACCGCCGAGCAGGTGGCCGCGCGGCTGGCCGAGGCCGACCAGCTCGGCCGGGCGGTGTGCGACCTGGTGGGTGCCCGGCTGGCCGCCGCCGTGCCGCGCGACGGGTACCTGGTGTTCAACCCCAGCCCGACCGCCCGGACCGCGCTGGTGCGCCTCGACGTCGAGGCGCCCGACGGCGCGGCGGTCGGGTTGGCCGGCGCGGACGGCGGGACGCGGGCCGCGCAGGTCCTCGACCGGGCCCGGACGCTGCTCGCCGACGACCTGGTGCCGGCCGCCGACCTGCCCGCCGTGCTCACCCGGGTACACGGCCGGGAGCTGTACGGCCAGGAGGTCACCCGGTGGTCGGTGTCGCCGGCCGACGCCACCCTCACCTTCGAGGTGGCCCGGCACGGCGACCCCGCCTTCGACGTGGAGGACGTCAAGCTGGCGCTGGCCGACGCCGGCCGGCCGGACCACTGGCGGGTCCGCATCGTCGCCGCGCCCCGGCTGAGCGTCGCCGCGCTGGTCGACGTCCCCGCGCTCGGCCACACCGCGATCCGCCCGGTGCCGCTGCCGGCGAGCGAGGCGCCCGGCCCCGACGCGGCCGCTCCAGCGCCGGCCGGCGGGGTAGCTCCGGTGCCGGCCGGCCCGGCCGCGCTGCCCGGACCGGTCAGCGTCGCGGACCGGAGCCTGGACAACGGGCTGCTCCGCGTCGACGTCGCCGAGGACGGCACGCTGCGGCTCACCACCCCGGACGGCGTGGCGGTGGACGGGGTGGGCCGGATCGTCGACGGCGGCGACGTGGGCGACAGCTACAACTACGCCCCGCCGGCCGCCGACGAGCTGATCGAGAAGCCTCGCGCGGTACAGACGGTGGTGCGGCACACCGGCCCGCTGGTCGCCGTCGTCGACGTGCTGCGCGAGTACCGCTGGCCGGTGGCGGCCGACGTGGATGCCGGCTGTCGCGTGGTGGACTGGGAGCCGGTGGTGGTCACCACCCGGGTCGAGCTGCGCGCCGGCGAGCGGTTCGCCCGGCTCCGCGTCGCGTTCGACAACCGCTGCGACGACCACCGGGTCCGGCTGCACCTGCCGCTGCCGTCCCCGGCCCGCGCGTCGTACGCCGAGGGTCAGTTCGCGGTGGTGGAGCGCGGCCTGACCGCGGAGGGCGGCGGCGGTGAGGTGCCGCTGCCGACCTTCCCGGCGTCCGGGTTCGTGGCCGCCGGCGGGCCGGACGGGTCGCTGGCGGTGCTGCTGACCCAGCCCACCGAGTACGAGCTGACCGACGCCGGGCGCGAGCTGGCGGTGACGGTGCTGCGGTCGATCGGGATGCTGTCGCGCAACCGGCACGCCCTGCGCGACGAGCCGGCCGGCCCGCAGCTGCCCACCCCGATGGCCCAGTGCCGGGGCGAGCGGACCGTCGAGCTGGCGGTGCTGCCGTTCCGGGGCGAGTGGCACGCGGCGGGGGTGACCGAGGCGGCCGAGGAGTACCGGCACGAGCTGCTGGCCTTCGCCGGCACGGGGCAACTGTCCACCGCGCTGCCGGCCCCGGCCACCGGACTGTCCGTGGCCGGCCCGGGGGTGGCGCTCACCAGCGTCCGGGACCGGCAGGGTCGGGTCGAGGTCCGGGTGGTGGCCGAGATTCCCACCGACACCAGCGCGGTGATCGGGGCGGGGCGGGCTGTCCGGGGGGCCTGGCGGGCCGACCTGCTCGGCCGGCCGGGTGACCGGCTGGCCGTCGGCGCGGACGGGCTGGTCCGGCTGCCGTTGCGCGCCTGGGAGATCGCCACGGTGCAGCTCGACCTGGCCTGAGCGACGACGGGACGGGTGCCCCGGGCGGGGCACCCGTCACCGCTCGCTGCGCCGCGTCACGACCCGGCGGGCGACGGCCAGCAGGTACTCCTTGCGGTCGGTGGGGTTGTGGTCCGAGCGGGGGCGGGTGGGCGGCTCGCCGCGCACCGGGCGGTGGTGGTCGAAGGTGGACTCGAAGATTCCCTCACCGCGGGTCAGCTCCGGCAGCCGCCGCTCCACCGCGTGCACCCGCCGCGCCGGAACGTCGCCCTCGATCACGTACGACGAGCCGTGCGCCAGCGTCGTGTGCGGCACGGCGTCCAGCCTGGCCAGCGCGGGCAGGACGACGCTGAGCACGTCGCCCGGCGTCTCCAGCCGGAACCGGTGCATCGGCTCCTCCACCCGGGTGCCGGCGCGTCTCAGCGCCTCCATGAGCACCAGCGGGGTGAGGTTGCGGAAGTCCCCGGCCGTGCTGGACATGCTCTTGTCGAAGGTGCCGTGCGAGTGGCTCTGCCGGGCCCAGTACCCGGCGTGGGTCATCGTGACCTCGCAGTCGAGGACCTGCCAGCCGTGCGGTCCCTGGCGCAGCGTCTCGCGGACCGTCTCCTCGACGGCGGTGAAGAAGGCCGGTGGCATCGAGCCGAGTTCGACGCCGAGCCGGAAGCGGAACCCGCTGCCGGTCGGCCTGGGCGCCACCCGCAGACCCACGGTGGCCAGGAACGGGTTGGGCGCCACGCCGATCAGCTCGACCGCCGCCCCGGTGCCGATCAGCCGTTCCACGAAGACCGTCGTCGTCTCCCGGAAGCCGACCGCCACGCCGTACTCCTCGGCGAGGGTCGCCTGGATGACCTCCTTCTGTACCTCGCCGTAGAGCGAGACGGTGATCTCCCGCCGGATCGGGTCCACCCGGACGTCGATCAGCGGGTCCTGCTCGGCGAGCTCGCCGAGCGCGGTGTGCAGGGCGGCCCGGTCCGCCTCCCGCTCGGGCACCACGACGGTTTCCAGGCTGGGCAGGGCGAAGTGCCGGCTGCCGGTGGGCCGCGCCGCGCCGACCGGGTCGCCGATCCGGACCTCCCCGAGCCCGCGGAGCAGGGCGATCCGGCCGGCGGTGACCGCGTCGGCGCGGACGGTTCCGCCCCGGTCGAAGACCTCGATCCCGGTGACCGTGGCGACCCGCCCCGCGCCGACGGGCAGCCGGTCGCGCACCCGTACGGTGCCGGCGAAGAGCCGGACATAGGCGATCCGCTCGCCGGAGGTGCCCCGCGCCACCTTGAAGACGGTGCCGGCGGCCGGGCCGTCGGCGCCGTCCTCGGCCACCGGCAACAGCTCGGTCAGGCCGGCGATCAGCGGTGCCACGCCCGCGCCGGTGATGGCGGAGCCGGCGAAGACCGGATGGACCAGCGCCTGGCGGGTCTGCCCGGCGAGCGCCTGGCGCAGCCGCCGCCCGGTCAGCCGCCGCTCGTCCTCGACGTACTCGGCCAGCAGCGCGTCGTCGCGGGCGGTGAGCAGGTCGAGCAGCCGTCGGGTGAAGCCGGGGTCGGTGTCGGGGTGGGGCACGCAGCGGGCCGCCGCCGTGCCGGCCGCGTGCACGACGCCGGTCGCCAGCACCGCGGGGGTCAGCCGGGCGGCGATGTCGCGCAGCACCCGTTCGGGGTCGGCGCCGGCCCGGTCGACCTTGTTGACGAAGATCAGGGTCGGCAGGCGCAGCCGCTGGAGCGTCCGCATCAGCACCCGGGTCTGCGCCTGCACGCCCTCGACGGCGGAGACCACGAGCACCGCGCCGTCGAGCAGGCCGAGGACCCGTTCCACCTCGGCGATGAAGTCCGGGTGGCCGGGCGTGTCGATGAGGTTGACCGTGACGCCGTCGACGACGAAGGAGACCACCGCGGAGCGGATGGTGATGCCGCGTTGCCGCTCCAGGGCCATCGAATCGGTGCGGGTGGTGCCGTCGTCCACGCTGCCCAGGTCGTCGACGACGCCGACGGCGTGCAGCAGGCGTTCGGTCAGGCTGGTCTTGCCGGCGTCAACATGCGCGAGGATGCCGATGTTCAAGGTCTTCACGAAGCGTCATGTCCTTCGTGTGAATGATCATTCACAGGCGGTTGGACATGAACGCAGCGCGCATCGTCAGGCCTCTCCGGTCGGTTGCGGTGACCCACCCAGTCGACCAGCGCCTCCGCCGGCGGGCAACCGAATAAAAGGGGTCATGTCAGGCGCTGCCGCGGCGAGCCAAATCTCTCCTTTCGGAGCTAAAGGTGCGCATCGCTCCTCGGCGCGTGTCCTGCCTCGACGGCCGTGGTTGTACTCGATGTGACGCCACAATCACGCAACACCATGACGGATCGGGCAACGGCGCCCCGATGGCGGCTCACCTGGGCGCGACGCGAGAACGCGCGCCGCCGGCGCGCGTTCGACAGCGGCAACGCCGCCTGGCAGCGGGACAACGACCACCTGCTGCGGCTGCGGATCGAGGCCGCCGGCTTCCACGGGTACGCGCAGCCGCGCGACACCCTGCCGGTGGAGCTGGGCGACGACGAGGTCGTCTACCGGGTGCTGCCGGCGGCGGAACTGGTCGAGGCCGGGGCGCGGCACATCGCCGGACTGCCCATGCCGGAGCTGACCGTCACGCCCCCCGATCTCCAGCCGTCCGATCGCGGGCTGCCGACCGGCCTGCGGGTCGTCGACGCGGGCATGGCCGTGGTGACCAACCACCGGGTCGCCTTCTCCGGGCACCTTGGCCGGCGCGAGTGGACGTACGAAGACCTGGTGGGCCCGGCCCACCACCCCGACGTCACCCTCACCCTGCTCCACACCGCCGACGGAGGTCCACTCGCCGGGCTGCGCGTGCCGGCCAGCGCCACGGTGAACTTCCGCTTCTACCTGACCCTCGCGGTCGCCACCGCCACCGGGCAACGTGCCGCCATCGCCGCGCAGGTGGACGCCCTGCTGGCCGGCCACCAGGACAGGCGGCCGACGCCACCGGCACCGGCCGACCCGGAGCAGGCCCCGCTGACCGCGTTGCGCCACGATCGGGTGGCGGTCGCCGCCGCCGTCGTCGGGGTGGCGCTCGCGACGCTGACCGCCGGGGCGTCCTCGACCGAGCAGGTCGGCCCGCCGTACCGGGCGACCCTGGGCGGCGGGAGCGGCACGGCCACCACCGACGCGCCGACCATCGTGGACGGCGCCGACCCGAGCACCCCCGCCACACCCGCAGCCCCGGACAGCGGCACGGCCACCTTGCCGACCGGCCCGGCGTCGACCGCGCCCACGGGCGGCGGCACGCCCCCGGCGGACGAACGGACGTCGCGCCGGCCCAGGACGATCGTGGCCGCCGCGGCACCGGCGGACCCGGCTCCGAGTCGGGCCGCCCGTTCCGGCCCGACCACCGGACCGGCCCCGGCCACGACGCCGCCCCCGACCACCGCGCCCAGCCCGAGCACCGTGCCCAGCCCGACCACCGTGGCACCGACGCCGGAGTCCCCCACCCTCAGCCTCTGCCTGGAGCCGCTGCGGCTGCCACTGGCCGAGCGACTGCTCTGTCCCCCGACCAGTCGCTGAGGAGGCGGTCACCGCACCCGCATCGCCCGCCGGAACCGAGGGGCCGCAACGCCGGCCGTGATCACCCGCCTCGCACCGGCGATCGCGGAGGCTTACAGTGTGCGAATGTGGGAGTCGTTCGCCGCGCCGGTGGTGGGCCTGCTGGCCGCCCTGGCCGCGGCTCCGTCGTCGTCGCCGTCACCTCCTGTGGACGCCGCGCCGGTGCTGGCGTCGACACCGTTCGGTGCGCTGCCCGGACAGCAGGTGACCCACACCGTCACGCTCTCCGGCAGCGGCACCCTCACCACGACGCGGGTCACCTTCACCACGACGGTCGACCTCGACGGTGTCACCGCCCGGGCCGAGCCGGGCCGGTGTGCGGCGTCCCCGCGTACCGTCGTCTGTGACCTCGGTGACCTGCGCCTGAGCCCCACCGCGGCGTCGCCGCGGATCACCATCTCCGGGCGGGTCCGCCCGGGTGCGCCGCCGGGCACGGTGGTCCGCAACCGGGTCGACGTCACCTCGCTGGAGTCCACCGCGACGGGTGCCCGGACCGCCAGCAACGCGTACCTGCTCCCGGGATCGCCGGCCGCGCCCACCGCTGCGCCGCCGGCGTCGCCGGCCATGGCGGGCGAGGTCCCGCCGCCCGGCCGCTCGCCGCGGCTGCCGGCCGTCGCGGCGGTCGGGGCGGCCATCGCGGCGGCGGTCGTGGCGGCTGCGCTGCTGATGCGTCGGCGGCTGCGGCGACGGCACAACTCACCGCCGCCCGATCGGCTGTAACGACCAGGCACCGCGATCCGATGTAGCAGAGGGACAACGGGCTCGGCGGCGGGAGTACGGCATGGAGCAACGGTGGCGGCGAACCATCCTGGCGACCGGTGCCGGGGCGGCCACGCTGATGACGGCGACCTTCTGCCTGACCGTCCCGACGGCGACCGCCGCCCCACCGAGCGCGGCGCAGGGACCGGTGCCCCTGCCGACCCTGCCGAGCCCGTCGCTGTCGCTGCCGCCGATCGAACCGCCGAAGGTGACGCTGCCACCTCTCCCACCACCCCCGGTCAGGCCGCCGACCCGCCCGTCGGCCACCCCGTCGACCGGACAGCCGCCGCCCGCCACCACCCCGCCGACCGGCGGCAAGCCACTACCGGGCGGCGCACCGGCGGAGCCGGGCGACGACGGGTCGATGGTGCAGCCCGGATCGGCCCCCGCGCTGATCACCGGCGACCCCGGCGCCGACCTCTATCCGCAGCCGCCGGTGGACGCCGCCGTCACGCCACCGGCCCGCCAGGTCGCCGCGCTCAACGACGTCCAGCACCGAATCCAGTACCTGGAAAACATCCTCGCCCGCACCCGCGACGACCTCGCCCGAGTGCACCGCGCACCGGACCCCGTACTGCACCTGCTGACCACCCTGACCGCCGGCGGGGACGCGGACACGGCAGCGCCCTTCGCCGTGGCGGACTCCGCCGACGTCGTGGACACCCCCACCGGCCGCGCGGTCGCCCTCTCCGGCGCGATCACCTCCGGCCAGGCCGAACTGGTCCGCCGCCGGCAAGAGGAGGCGCGGCTGCGGCAGGAGATCGACCGTCGGGTACGCGCCCTACGCGCCGTGCCCGCCGTGGCGGCACCGGCCCGCACCGACGCCACGGCCGATCGGGCCCGGCTGCGCCATCCGCTGTCGGGCCGGCTGACCAGCCGGTTCGGCACCCGGTTCGACCCGTACTACAAGGTGTGGCAGCTGCACGCCGGGGTGGACCTCGCCGCCCCGACGGGCACCCCGATCCTCGCCGCCGCCGACGGCCGCGTCTCCCGTGCCGGCTGGTCCGGCGGCTACGGCAGATACACCTGCATCGACCACGGCCGGGCGGACGGCCAGCGACTGTCCACCTGCTACGCCCACCAGTCCAGGCTGCTGGTGGCGCCCGGTCAGCGGGTCCGCGCCGGCCAGGTGATCGGACTGGTCGGATCGACCGGCGCATCCACCGGTCCCCACCTGCACTTCGAGGTACGCCTCGGCGGCCGCCCGGTCGACCCACTGCCCTGGATCTGAACCGCACCGCGCGGGTCGGCGCGGAAAACCCGTTCGCCGGTACCGGGTCCGGCTCCTACCATCGGCGGTCATGAACGACATGAGCTGGGCGGACGGCGTGACCCGGGTGGCCGTCCTCACCGGCGCGGGCATCTCGACCGACTCCGGCATCCCCGACTACCGGGGCCCGTCCGGGGTGTGGACCCGCGACCCGGCCCTGGTCGAGGCGTTCACCCGCGACTCGTTCCGGTCCGACCCGGCGGTGCGGACGAGGTTCTGGCGCACCTACCTCGGCCACGCCGCGTGGCGGGCCGAGCCCAACGCGGCGCACCGGGCGCTCGCCGAGCTGGAGCGGGCCGGGGTGGCGGTCCGCATCCTCACCCAGAACGTCGACGGGCTGCACCAGAAGGCCGGGTCCAGCCCGCGCAAGGTGCTGGAAATGCACGGCACCATGCACGAGGTGCGCTGCACCGGTTGCGGCGCGCGTACCCCCAGCGACGCGACCCTGGCCCGGGTGGCGGCCGGCGACGCGGACCCCCGGTGCCTCGACTGCGGCGGCATCCTCCAGCTGGCCGTGGTGCTCTTCGGGCAGCACCTGGACGCGGACACGGTCAGCCACGCCGAGCGGATCGCCGCGCACAGCCAACTCATGCTGGCGGTCGGCACTTCGCTGCAGGTCGAGCCGGTTGCCTCGCTCTGCGCGGTGGCGGTGAACGCGGGCAACCGCCTGGTGATCGTCAACCGCGACCCGACCCCGTACGACGACCTCGCCGTCGAGGTGATCCGCGAACCGATCGGCACGGCACTGCCCCGGATCTGCGCGGCGCTCGCCACGCGGGCCGCCTCCGCCGTGCGTTGAAGTCACCGTAGCCGGCCGGTGGTGGCGACAGGCACACCGGCCGGTCAGTGGCCGCGGTAGAGGGCCTCGACGTCGGCGGCGTAGCGGGCCAGGACCGCCTCGCGTTTGATCTTCAGGGTGGGGGTGAGTTCTCCGTCGGCCTCGGTGAAGTCCCGCGGCAGGATGCGGAACGTCTTGACCTGCTCGGCCTTGGACACCGTCCGGTTCGCGTGGTCGACCGCGGTCTGGATCTCCGCGCGCAGCTCGGCGTCGTCGCGTAGCTCCGCCACCTCCGCGTCCGGGTGGCCGTGGCCGACCCGCCACCGCTGCCACGCGTGGGGGTCGATGGTGACCAGCGCGGCCACGTAGGGGCGGTCGTCGCCGACGAGCATGCACTGGCTCACCAGCCCGTGCGCGCGGATCTGCTCCTCGGTCGGCGCGGGGGCGATGTTCTTCCCCGCCGCCGTCACGATGATCTCCTTGGCGCGGCCGGTGATGCGCAGGTAGCCGTCGTCGTCGAGGCTGCCCAGGTCACCGGTGCGCAGCCAGCCGTCGTCGGTGAAGGTCGCCCGGGTGGCGTCGGGGTTGTTCCAGTAGCCGGGGAACACCATCTCCCCGCGGACGTGGATCTCGCCGTCGTCGGCGATGCGGACCTGGGCGCCCGGCAGCGGACGGCCGACGGTGCCGATGCGCATCGCCGAGGGCAGGTTCGCGGTCACCGCCGGGGACGTCTCGGTCAGCCCGTACCCCTCCAGGGCGGTGATGCCGGCGCCGCGGAAGAAGTGCCCCAGCCGGTGCTCCAGCGGCGCGCCGCCGACGATCGCCAACCGGCACCGCCCGCCGAGGGCGGCGCGCAGCGTCCGGTACACCAGCAGGTCGCACCCGGCGCGCGCCAGCCGCAGCAGCACTCCCGGGCCGCGCGGGGTGTCCATGGCCCGGCTGTACCGCACGGCGACGGCGTCCGCGATGGCGAACGCCCGCCCGAGGTGCCGGTCGTCGGCGCGCTGCCGGGCCCGGGCGTACATCTTCTCCAACACCCGCGGCACCGCGAGGATGAAGGTCGGGCGGTACTTCCGCAGCTGCCGCAACACGCCGGCGACGTCGGCGTTGTGCACCATCGTCGTGCGGGTGTGCACCACACCCACCTGGATCAGTCGGGCGAACGCGTGCGCCAGCGGCAGGAACAGCAGCGTCGACGCGCCCGGGTGCAACAGCTCCGTCAGCACCCCGGTCGCGCTGCGCACGTCGATCTGGATGTTGCGGTGGGTCAGCGTGCAGCCCTTCGGCCGGCCCGTGGTGCCGCTGGTGTACACGATCGTGGCGATGTCGTCGCCCGACACGGCCCGCCGCCGCGCCTCGACCTGGCCGTCGTCGACGGTGCGGCCCTGCCCCGCCAGGGCGATCAGACCCCCGGCGTCGATCTGCCAGGTCTGGCGCAGCGCCGGTAGGTCGCCGCGCAGGCCGGCGAGCATCGCGTCGTGTTCGGCGGTCTCCACCACGCATCCCACCGCGTCCGCGTCCGCCAGCATCCACCCCAACTGCTCGGCGCTGGAGGTCTCGTAGGCGGGGACCGTGACCGCGCCGATCGACCAGAGCGCGTAGTCGACGAGGGTCCACTCGTAGCGGGTGCGGCTCACCAACGCCACCCGGTCGCCGTGCCCGATGCCGGCGGCGATGAACCCCCGCGCGAGGGTGAGCACGTCGTCGCGGAACTGCTCGCAGGTCACCGGCAGCGCTCCGCCGTGCACCGACCGGGGAGCCGGCCACGACCGGGGGGCCGGCTCCGGACGGACGAACTGCACCAGGTCAGGGGACTCTCGCGCGTTGTCCCAGACCATCTCGGCCAGGCCCGGCACCGGCGTGCCGGTATGCGCCGCCTCGACCGTCACGTCCTGCACGACCGCTCCTCCGCTCGCCGCACCGCCGCCCAGCGGGGCACCTGGTCATCATGACCAGACCAGCGGCTCACGCGGCCCGGAACGGGAGAACTCGCGGCAGCGGACCGGGCGACGCTCAAGATTCGGCGGACCGGCCGCAGGGTACCGGGTACGGGTGTCTCCCACCGGTTACAACGACAACGCTGCCGCCGTACCCCGGCCGGCAGCCACCCCGGCGGCCCCGAAGCGGCGGCGCCGGCGCGTCCTGATCGTCCTGGCCGTGCTGGCGCTGCTCGCCGGCACCGGGCTCACCGCCGGGACGTACTACGTCGACAGCGTGCCCACGCCCACCGACCTGGAGCTGCCGGAGTCGACCACGGTCTACTTCTCCGACGGTCGCACCCCGATGGCGAAGCTGGGCGCGGAGAACCGGACGATCGTGCCGTACGAGGAGATGAACGACGCCGCCAAGCAGGCGATCGTGGCGACCGAGGACCGCACGTTCTGGAGCAACGAGGGCATCGACTTCACCGGCGTGCTGCGCGCCGCTTGGTCGAACGTCACCGGCGGCCAGCGCCAGGGTGCCTCCACGATCACCCAGCAGTACGCCCGGGTGGCCGCCGACCTCAAGGGCGTCTCCTACTCCCGCAAACTGCGCGAGGCGGTCATCGCCTGGAAGCTCGACGACAAGTACAGCAAGGAGGAGATCCTCGGCTTCTACCTGAACACCGTGCCGTTCGGGCGGGGCTCCTACGGCATCGAGGCGGCCGCCCAGGCGTACTTCGGCAAGTCGGTACGCCGCGACGCGCCGGCGGCGAAACAGCTGACCACGGCGGAGGCGATGGTGCTCTGTGCCATGGTGAAGCAGCCGGAGGCCGACCCGGACGACCCCGAGGGCCAGCCCGGCTACGATCCGGCGCGCAGCCCGCTGGCCCGGCAGAACTCGATCGACCGGTGGAACTACATCCGCGACGGCATGGTGGAGCTGGGCTACCTGTCGGCGGACGAGGCGGCCAACCTGGCGTACCCGGACTCGGTGAAGCCGATCGACCCGGCCGCCGGCCGGTCCGGCCTCGACCGGCCGACCGGCCTGGTGGTCAACCACGTGCTCAGCGAGCTGCGGCAGACCGAACCGTTCAAGGGCAAGCCCGCCGACTACATCCGCAACGGTGGTTTCAAGATCGTCACCACGATCGACAAGCGGGTCCAGGACGCCGCCGAGGCGGCCGCCGACATCCGGCGCGACACCGCGCCGGAGGCGGTGCGGGGGCAGCCGAAGAACTGGCAGGCCGCGCTGGTGGCGGTGGAACCGGGCACCGGCCGGGTGCTCGGTTACCACGGCGGCAGCGACGGCGCCGGCGCCGACTACGCGGGGTGGTACTACGACGAGACCGGCACCGCGCGCGGCTTCGGCCAGCACCCGCCGGGGTCGTCGTTCAAGGTGTACGACCTGGCCACGGCGGTCCAGGAGAAGATCTCGGTGAAGCAGCGGTTCCACTCCCCCGAGACCAAGGAGTTCCCCGCTTCCGGCCGGACGAAGGGCAGCCCCGCCGGGCCGATCCGCAACGCCGAACGGGCACCCTGCCAGCCGGACTGCGCGCTGTGGGAGGCCACCGTCGCGTCGCTCAACGTCACCTACTTCGCGCTCACCGAGCAGCTCGGCACGGCCAAGGTGATCGACCTGGCCACCCGGGCCGGGGTCGACTCGATGTGGGCCAACGAGAAGGGCAACCCGCAGCCGAAGCGGATCGAGCTGCGCGGACACTCCGGCCAGGAGCTGGCGCGGCACTTCTCCACCGAGGTGGGCATCGGCCAGTACGGCATCACCGTGCAGGACCACGCCAACGGGATGGCGACCTTCGCGGCCGGCGGGAAGCGGGCCGACGCGCACTTCGTCCGCTCGGTCACCAAGGGCGACGAGAAGGTCCTCGACGAACAGCTGGTGCAGACCGACATCGGGCTCGACCAGGAGGCGGTCAACCAGCTCAACTGGACGCTGAGCCGGGTGAAGGCGGCCAAGCTGGACAACGGCTGGGACTCCGCCGGCAAGACCGGCACCTGGCAGGCCGGGCAGAGCACCACCCAGAACGTGCACACCTGGATGGTCGGCTACACCGGCGCGCTGGCCGCCGCGGTCTGGCTCGGCACCGTCGACGGCAAGCCGCTGAAGACCTCCGACGGCAGCTACGAGGTCTACGGATCCACCGGCCCGGGGCCGATCTGGCGGCAGTTCATGGAGCAGGCCACGGCCGCACTCAAGCTCGACCCGGACAAGTACCGGTTCCAGGAGCCGACGTTCCCGCAGGAGGAACCGCCGCCGCCCACCGCCGCGGCGACGCCGAAGCCGACCACGGCCCAGCCGACGCCGACCGTGACCCGGCCGACCGTCACCGCCAGCCCGACCCGGCAGGCGACGCCGACACCGACGCCGACCCGCTCCCCCAAGCCCAGTCCGTCGCGGACCCCGAAGCCGTCGCGGAGCGCGGAGCCCTCCCTCACCCCGCCACCCCGGTGACCGCCCCCGGGCTTGCGGAGGGTGAAGCCGTCGATGCGCGCGGGAGACGGCGCGGCTACGGATAGGGTCGGGGTTCTATGCGCACGAAGCAGGAGCTGACCGAAGCCATCCGGCGGGACCGGAAGGCCGCGCTGGTCATCAACGTCGGCTCCCGCCGGGGCCGGGAACAGTGCGAACTTGCCCGGGCCCGGCTGATCGACGCCGGCTTCGACCTGCTCGGCACCTACCCGGTCGACCGGCCCGGGCAGCTCGAAAAGAGCGTCGCCACGGCGGCCGACCTGGCACCGGACGTCCTGGTCGTGGGCGGCGGCGACGGTACGCTCAGCACCGCCGCGCGGCTGCTCGCCCACCGCGACATCGCGCTCGGCCTGCTGCCGCTCGGCACCACCAACAACTTCGCCCGCACCCTGAGCGTCCCGCTGGACCTGGACGACGCCGTCGCGGTGCTCACCCAGGGCAAGGTCATCGACGTCGACCTCGGGATCGCCGGCGGGAGGCGGTTCACCAACCAGCTCGGCGTCGGCCTCTCCACCGACATCATGCTCCGCACGCCGCCCCGCCTGAAGCGGGTCTCCGGCCGGCTCGCGTACCCGCTGACCGCCCTGGCGCTGCTGGGCGGGCACCGGCCGCTGCGCGCCACCGTCCGCGCGGGCGACACGAAGTACGAGTTCGTCACCCACCAGCTCTACGTGGCCAACGGCGGCTTCCACGCCGGGCGGCCGATCGCCGCCGACGCCGACGCCGACGACCGGCTGCTGGTCGCGTACCCGGTCGGCGGGGCGACCCGCCGGGACCTGGTCCGCGCCACCCTCCGCAACGCCGCTACCGGGCATCGGCGGACGTTGCACGACGAGCCTTTCATCGCGGTGGACGAGCTGTGGCTGGAGACGGACCGGCCGGCGCGGATCGAGGTGGACGGGGAGCTGTGCGGGACGACGCCGATCCGGGTCGCGGTCGATCCGAACGCACTGCGGGTGATGGCGCCGGTGGACAGCCTGGACCGCTGACGCCGGGCTCAGGCCCACTCGCCGGAGAAGAGCGGAGCCACCGGGCGCTCCCGGCGACTGATCCGCAGATCCCCGAAGATGGTGCTCCGTTCCGCTCGTTCGACCTCCGCGTCCAGGTCGATGTGCAGTTCCTCGGACGCGTCGTGGGCGGCGCCGATGAGCACGAGTTCAGTCCCGGCGTGATCGAGGAAGCCGGGCGGGTCGAGCGGGGCGAAGCGGCGACCGTGGAACTTCTCCTGCAGCGCCGCGGGCAGCGTGACCTTGCGGGATCCGCGGAGGCCGACCCCGGGCGGGGAGGGCGCCTGCGGGTTCTTCACCGTGACGACGTAGCTCGGCTCCGGCTCGATGCTGAGCTCGTGCTGTGCCTCGCCGAGGCGCAGCGGAAGCTCGAGTTCGTACGCGAGGTGGGTGTGGTCGTCGTGCCGGGCGATCACGTACGCGCCCTCCGCCACGGGCCGGGCCGGCGGCTGGTTCCGCCGGTCGCGGGTCCTCGTCCGGTACGTGCGCGCCTGCAGGGCCTCGTGCAGCTGCTCGGGCCGGTCCACCACCGCGTCGACGAAGGCCCAGAAGCGGTCGTGCTCGTCGATGTCGGGCAGGCGTTTACGCCCCACCACCAGCAGCCGCAGATGCCGCCCCCGCCACGGGTGCATCACCACCAGCAGCCGCTGCACCTCGTCGAGGGAGTCGACGTGCTCCTCCTCGATCCGGGGACGGTAGAGGAAGTAGATGTCGCCGTCCTCGAGCAGCTCCGCCATCCGCCCCGGGTACCCGAAACCACCGGCGAGGAACGGGCGAGCCGGCCCGGGCAGTTGGATCTCCGCGAACCCGCCCTCGCCGTGTCCGGGCTAACCCCCGGCCATCGCGCCGAGGATGATGAACGGTTCCTCGCCGGCGATGACCCGCTCCGGCAGTGGTGCGTCCGGCGAGTCGTTGGAGAGGTCCTCCTCGCAGGCGTAGAAGCGGACGAACGCGCGGCGCTTGCCGCTGTGGCGGTCGCGGATGGTGCCGAGCAGCATGGGGTATCGCGCCTCGAGGGTGTCCAACACCAGGCGCTGGGTGACCCGGCCGGCACCCGGGACCTCGAGACGCACCTCGCCGGTGACGTGAGCCAGGTTCTTCAGGTGGGCCGGGAGGACGACCCGGATCACGGCAGCACCTGGGCTTCCACGGAGAGCACGGCCGGCAGGTCCCGGACGATCGGCGACCAGCTGCCGCCTCCGTCCGCCGAGTGGTAGACCTGACCGCCGGTGGTGCCGAAGTAGATCCCGCACGGGTCGAGCGTGTCGACCGCCATCGCGTCGCGGTACACGTTGACATAGCAGTCGGACTGGGGCAGTCCCCTGGTCAACGGCTCCCAGTCGTTGCCACCGGTGCGGCTGCGGTAGACGCGCAGCTTGCCCTCCGGCGGGAAGTGCTCGGAGTCGCTCTTGATCGGCACGACGTAGATCGTCTCCGGCTCGTGCGCGTGCACCGCGATCGGGAACCCGAAGTCCGACGGCAGGTTTCCGCTGACCTCGCGCCAGTTCGCGCCTGCGTCGTCGCTGCGCATGACGTCCCAGTGCTTCTGCATGAACAGGGTGTCCGGCCGGGTCGGGTGCTGGGTGATGTGGTGCACGCAGTGGCCGACCTCGGCGTCCTCGTCGGGGATCTCCCCGGAACGCAGACCCTTGTTGATCGGCAGCCAACTGGCGCCGGCGTCGTCGCTGCGGAACGCGCCCGCCGCCGAGATCGCGACGTAGATCCGGTCCTTGTTCGCCGGGTCCAGGATGATCGTGTGCAGACACATGCCGCCGGCACCGGGCTGCCATGTCGGCCCGGTCGGGTGCGTACGGAGGGCGGTGAGCTCCTTCCACTTCAGACCGCCGTCGGTGGAGACGTAGAGGGCGGCATCCTCCGCACCGGCGTACACGGTGTCGGGGTCGTCGCGGGACGGCTCCAGGTGCCAGATGCGCTTGAACTCCCACGGGCGCGGGGTGCCGTCGTACCACAGGTGCTCACCGACCTCACCGGAGTAGGCAAAGTCGTTGCCGACCGTGTTCCAGGTCCTGCCGCCGTCGTCGGAGCGCTGGATCAGCTGCCCGAACCAGCCGCCGGACTGGGACGCGTAGAGCCGGTTCGGGTCGACCGGAGACCCGTTCAGGTGGTAGATCTCCCAGCCGCCGAAATGAGGTCCGTCGACCGTCCAGTCGCCGCGCCTGCCGTCCGACGTCAACGTGAACGCGCCCTTGCGCGTGCCCACCAGCACCCGTACACCGCTCATGTCCTCATCCTTCCCACTGCGTCTCCTTGGGTAGACCGTCCACCGAGCCGAAAATCGTCGGTCTGGCGTCAGTCGTACTCCCCGGCTACGACGAATCGACGTCTCCGGCCTGTCGGAGGGGCGGGCTAGCGTCGCGCACATGACTGGCCCTGGGGACGTCCCACCCGAGATCCTCCACCGGCTCCGGCCCGTCTGCCGCGGGCTGCCGGAGACCTACGAGGAGCCGGCGTGGGTGGGCACGCGCTGGCGGATCCGCAAACGCACGTTCGCCCACGTGCTCACGGTCGACCCCGACCACCAGGCGGCCTACGCCCGAGCTGCCGCGACCGACCAGCCGATCTGCGTGCTGACGTTCCGGTCGCCCGGCGACGAGATCGCCGGGCTGATCGCCGGCGGCCCCCCGTTCTTCAAGCCGGGCTGGGGCGCCGACGTCGTCGGCATGGTGCTCGACGACCGGGTCGACTGGGACGAGGTCGCCGAACTGCTCACGGAAAGCTACTGCGTCCTGGCGCCGAAGCGGCTGGCCGCCCTGGTCGACCGGCCGATCGATCTCGAGTAGCCGAACTGCGGGCGTCCGACGCCCACGAGTCGCCGGCATCATCGATCACCGCCGTAGGCTCACCGCGTCACGCCACGCCGTCGACAACGATGCTGGGCCTCACGCTAGCCTTCGGCGTAGACGAGGTCCATGGTGTCGGCGCGTCCCGACCAGCGGAGTTCGAGGTGCCAGCAACCGGCCCGCGGCAGGTCGATGATCGACGGGCCGGGACCGCCGGCGACCTCCCGGGTCACCCGCGTGTCGGTTCCGTCCAGCGTCGCGGTGATCGCCAGGGTGGCAGCAGACGCCGGGTCGGACGACGTCGCCGCAGGCGCGGCGACCCAGAGGATCTTGTTGGTGGGCCCCTCGCCCCGGCCCAGCGCCAGCGGGTGCCCGAACAGCACCGCGACGATCTCGCCCTTCGCGCCGACGACGTGCGGGATCCGGGCCTCCCCACTGAACCCGGCGTCCGCCCAGTCCGGCAGGACACCCGTCTCGACCCGTGAGCCGCAGCCCGACGCGGCGCTCGCCGGAGGATTCGCCGGGGCCGTGGTGGCCGGAGCGCCGACCGGCGTGGCTGACCGCCCCGTGGTCGTGCATGCCGCCAGCAGGACCGCCGACCCCAGCAACACCCTGCCCCATGAACCCATCTCGCACCCTCCGGACAAACGTCGTACCCGCTGGCCCCGTTCGTGCCTCCCACCATTCAGGACACCGCTCGGGCCCTCGGGGTTCCCCACCCGATCTGCCGGCTCGACCGTCACCACGACAGCGACCGCCGTCCCTCGCTCAATCCAGTGAGTTGGCGATCTCGATCGCCTCGCCCTTGGTCAGGTCGCCTTCGAGCCGGTAGCTCACGCCGGCCTCCTCCCAGATCAGGGTCGAGGCGGCGAGCCGCGCGCTCTCCACACGGACAGTGCCCGCACGATCCACGTAGGCCAGCGCGTGTGGGCCGCCGATCCAGACCGCGAAGCCAGCGTCGAGCTGGACCCATTCCACTCCTGGCCCGGCGGCCTGCTTCTGGAAGACCGGGTCGAGGCGACCGTCGAAGGCATCGACGCGCAACGCGCCCCCGCGGTAGAGCAGGGTGACCACCCGGTAGGAGCCGGTGCCGTCGACGTCGGCGACCAGCACCTGCTCGGGCGGACCCAGCTTCGTCGGCGGGCGGATCGGGAAGCGGAGCTTCCCCTGCGCCTCGTGGAGGGAGGCGGGCCGCTGCGACGGCAGCGGCGACGGACTGCCGGTGGGCGAGATCGGCGCCGACGACGTGCCGATGATGATTCCGGAGAAGCGCAGCAGCCCCGCCACGGCGTCGGCGAGAGCGGCCCGCCCCGGCGGCAGCACCGCGACGAGCAGGGCGACGAGCGCCACGGCGAGGTAGTAGCGCCACCGGCGGCGCCTTCGCGCGGGCGCGGCCAGTCGGGCGCGTACGCGGTCGGCCACGTCGGGCGCGGCGGGTGTGTCCAGCCACTCGGTGAGGCCACGCAACTCCCGTTCGAGTTCATCCATGGCGCACCTCCTCGCGGTCGAGCAGGGCGCGGAGCTTCGCCAGCGCTCGGGACGTCCGCGACTTCACCGTGCCTCGAGGCCAGCCCAGCATCGTCACCGTCTCCTCCTCGCTGAGGTCGAGGAGGAACCGGCACACGATCACCTCACGGTCCTTCACCGGCAGCAGCCGCAGGGCCCGCACCAGCGTGGCCCGGCGCTCGGCGGCGAGGACGCCGCCCACCGCGCCGTCCTCGGCGATCTGCGACTCCGGGTTCGCCGCCGCGGCCCGCAGGACGAGTCCGTCCCGCCGGCTGCGTGAGCGGTGCATGTTGCGGGTCTCGTTGGCGACGATCGCGAGAAGCCATGCGCGAAAGGACGACTCTCCCCGATAGCGGGACAGCTTGCGGTATGCCTTCACGAACGCCTCCTGGATGACGTCCTCCGCGTCCGAACCCGCGCCGAGCAGGACCGCCGTCCGGTAGGCGGACGCGGTGTGCCGGGCGACCAGGAGGTCGTACGCCCCCAGGTCACCTGCCCGAGCGCCGGTGACGAGCTCGTCGTCGTCCAGTGGAACCTCCAGTTGGATCACCCTCATGACACCGCCCGCACCGGATGGGTTCCAGAGACGGGGGTGGAACCTCGGCGGGTGTGGCGGTGCGATGGGCGTACTGCATCGACCTGCCACATCCGTTCGGTGAGGCGGCCGCGATCGGCCACGCCATGACGATCAGCCCCGACGGCGGTCGGCTCTTCGTCGCCGACGTCACGTCGGGCACCATCGCCGAGATCGACACCGAGGAGCTGAGCGTACGCCGGACAGACACGCAGCCCAGGGGTGTCGGGACCGCACACGCCGCCGCCGACAGCGACCGCCTCTTCATCGGCGCCGGCACGCTGGTACGGACGATGGATCTCACGGGCCCCGGCCGCGCGGCTGACTGGTGGGTCGGCGAACCCGTTTGCGGCCTCGTGCTGAGCCGCGACGGCAGACGCCTCTACGTGGGCCAGAACGATGGCGTGAGCTGGCACGATCCCTGCACGGGCACCGCACTGGGCCGCGTCACTGTCCCCCGCTTCGCCGGCGTGCGCGGTCTGGCCGGACCCGCCTGACCGTGAGGATGTAGTGGGCTCGCGGTGCGAGGAGCCGGGATCCACGCATCTGCCGGAGGCGCGGGCGGCGGTGACCTCGCCGGTTGTCAGCCGGCGCGGTTCAAGGCACGCCTGTTGGTGCGCGCACGCCCGTGCTCGGGGACGCGGTAACCGTCGTCGCCGAGCATCCGGCGCGCCGCGTCGAGTCCGGTCAGCGCCGCCCCGTAGGCGGTCACCTCCCGCTGGAAGTGCTCGACCTTGGCGTACCAGAACTTCAGCTCCGGGTTCATCCCCTTCGCGTTGAGGTAGTTGACGATGTCTTCCTCGGGGGTGATGCCGTGGCGGGCGTAGCAGCGATCGAAGCGGGCCTTCGTCCGCTCGTACTTCTCGCTCATCGCGGTCAGGCTGGCTTCGGCCTCCAGCAGCCTGGCCTGCAGGTACTCCACGTAACCGCGAGGCACCGACAGGCCGGTGCGCGCCGGCCGGGGCACGGACACAGCGGGCATGGCGATCACCCGACCCGGCGGACGACACGTCCGCGCCACATGCGGGAACCGGCCGGCGCGAACGGCCGCCAGCTCCGGGCGCCGGGGCTGGGCAGCCGCCCGGCCGGCGCCTGCGATCGACGAACGGATCCATTCTGGAACGACATGGTGGGCCGCCCTCCTTGAAACGCGATGATGGGGTCGTCTCGCACCGCCGACGGGTCAGGCGGCAGCTCAGCGGCATCGCCGAGGGCCGGGGTACCAACCGGCACGAATCGACGCGGGAAACCGCTCGGGGCAGGCCGCCCCTGACACGCTGCAATGCGTGACGTCCTTTTACCCGCACTCACGGCTGACTATGCATACCCGTCACTTGATGTAGCAGTCGACGACACTGCGGCGTACACACCTTGCCGCCAAGGATTGAATGCTGGTTCAATCCTTGCGTGGCCTACCGGAGCACCGACCGCGTGAGGGCTCGGCTGACCGCTTCCCGGGAACGGATCATCGCCGCAGCCCTGGGAATCATGGCCGAGCACGGGTATGCCGGCTGCTCCGTCGCCGCCGTCGCCGAGCGGGCCGGCCTGGCGACGGGCAGCGTCTACCGCCACTTCCCGACCAAGGCCGACCTGTTCGCCGAGGTGTTCCGCACGGCCTCGCAGCGTGAGGTCGACGCGGTCGCGCGCGCCGCGGCGCTGGAGGCCACCGCCGCCGAGCAGATGTCCGCCGTGGTGCAGACGTTCGCCGGGCGCGCGCTGCAGTCCCCGCGGTTGGCGTACGCCCTGCTCGCCGAGCCGGTCGATCCGGCGGTCGACGCCCAGCGGCTCGTCTTCCGTCGGGCGTACGCCGAACTGATCGCCGGCCACGTCGCGGCCGGTGTGGCGAACGGTGAACTGCCCCCACAGAACCCCGACCTGACCGCGACCGCGCTGGTCGGCGCCCTGGCCGAAGCCATGGTCGGTCCGCTGGCGGCCGGGGTCGCCGGCCCGGACACCATCCCCGCCCTGATCGCCTTCATCCACCGCGCGCTGGGAGTATCGCCGTGACGACGCACGAGGTCTTCAACCAGGTCCCACCGCTGGCCGGCTACGATGCAGCGGACGACCCGGCACTGCTCGACGGGCTCGAGCGGGAGGGCGCCGGCTGGGCCGCCGCCGAGCTGCACGAGCTCGGCCGGCTGGGCGGCAGCGAGCAGGCCATCGAGTACGGGCGGCTGGCCAACGAGCATCCGCCGACCCTGCGCACCCACGACCGCTACGGCCATCGGATCGACGAGGTCGAGTTCCACCCCGCCTGGCACGAGCTGATGCGCACCGCGGTCACGCACGGCCTGCACGCCGCGCCGTGGGCGGACGACCGACCGGGCGCACACGTGGCCCGGGCCGCCAAGTTCTACGCGTGGCGCCCCGACGCCGGCCACGGCTGCCCGATCTCGATGACCTACGCGGCCGTGCCGGCGCTGCGGCACAACCCGGAGCTGGCCGCGCAGTACGAGCGGCTGCTTACCGCCACGACGTACGACTTCGGGCTGCGCTCGCCGCTGACGAAGCGAGGGCTGCTGGCGGGCATGTCGATGACGGAGAAGCAGGGCGGCTCAGACGTCCGCGCCAACACCACCACCGCCCGCCCGGCGCCGGACGGCACCTACCGGCTCGTCGGGCACAAGTGGTTCACCTCCGCACCGATGTGCGATGTCTTCCTCACCCTCGCCCAGGCGCCGGGCGGGCTCACCTGCTTCCTGGTCCCACGCGTCCTTCCCGACGGCACCCGCAACCCGATGCGCCTGATGCGCCTGAAGGACAAGCTCGGCAACCGATCCAACGCCTCGTCCGAGGTCGAATACGAGCACGCGGTCGCCTGGCGCGTCGGCGACGAGGGGCGTGGCGTCCGCACGATCATCGACATGGTCAATCTGACCCGCCTCGACTGCGTCATCGGCGCGGCGGCCGGGATGCGCCAGGGGGTGATCACCGCCGCCCATCACGTCACCCACCGGCAGGCCTTCGGCCGGTACCTCGTCGACCAGCCGCTGATGCGCAACGTGCTGGCGGACCTCGCGGTCGAGTCCGAGGCCGCCACCATTCTCATGATGCGCCTCGCCGGAGCGACCGACCGATCCGCGCGCGGCGACGCCGGCGAGACCGCGTTCAAGCGGCTCGCCCTCGCGGTCGGCAAGTACTGGGTCTGCAAGCGCTGGCCGGCACACGCCGCCGAGGCCCTCGAGTGCCTGGGCGGCAACGGCTACGTCGAGGAGTCGGGCATGCCGCGGCTGTTCCGCGAGTCGCCGCTGAACTCGATCTGGGAGGGCTCCGGCAACGTCGCCGCACTGGACGTACTGCGCGCTCTCGTCAAGGAACAGCAGGTCATGGAGGCGTTCCAGGCCGAGGTGAGCGCCGCGGCCGGCACCGACGCACGGCTCGACGCCGCAGTCCGCCAGGTGCAGGCCGACCTGTCCTGCCGCGACGACCTCGAACTGCGGGCCCGGCGCGTCGTCGAGCGGCTCGCCCTGGTGCTGCAGGGCTCGCTGCTGGTGCGGCACGGTCACCCCGCCGTCGCCGACGCCTTCTGCGCGTCCCGGCTCGGCGGCGATCACGGCCAGGCGTACGGCACCCTGCCGACCGGCGTCGACTTCGCCGCGATCATCTCCCGCGCCACCCCGAAGGTGAGCTGACCGGAAGTGCGCCGGTGGCCGGCACCGTCCAGACCGGTGTCGGCCGTACCAGACGCGGTAAGGTGCGGCTGGTCAGCCGGACGTCCGCCGCCGGCCCTCGGGACCCGGCGTCAGGTCGCCGGTCGAACGATGGCAAGGAACAGGGCCAGGGCGACGGCCTGGATGCCGGCCACGGTGACGATCACCGCGGTGATCGAGTAGTCGTAGAGGGCGCCGGTGAGCAGCCCGCCGACCAGCGTCGCCGCGCCCAACCCGGCGGCGAAGATGCCGTACGCCGTGCCCCGCCGCGCGGCGGGGACGATGTCGGCGATGGTCGCCCGCATGGTGGATTCCTGGATGCCGAGCACCGCGCCCCAGGCCAGGACCCCGGCGATCACGATCGCCGGGGTCGTGGTGAAGGCAGCCAGCGGGATCAGGGCGGTCAGCACGGGCACCGCGGCCAGTACCCGGACGCCGGCCCGGTCGTACAGCCATCCGGAGGCCAGCGCGGCGAGCGCGTCGACGCCCATCGCGGCGGCGTACACGACCGGGATCACCGCCAGCGGTACGACGTGCCGCGTGGCGAGGTGGAAGCTGAGCACCCCGAAGGTGGCGAAGCCGGCCGTGGTCACCGCCGTGAACGCCAGATAGGTCCAGAACACGCGGGGCAGCCGGCCGCCCGGCGCAGCGGGCGCCGCGCCGGGTCGAGGGCCCGGTTCGAAGCGACGCGGGTCGGGCACGCCGGCGCGTAGCCACAGCAGCAGGAGCATCGCCGCCACGGCGGGTACGGCCAGGGCGAGGAACGCGGGCCGGTAGTTGTGGGCGGTCGCGGCCAGTACGGCGGCGACCAGCAGCGGCCCCGCCACGCCGCCGGCCTGGTCGAGCGCCTCATGGACGGCGAAGCCCTTGCCGCGGCCGACTGCCGCAGCGGCGTGCGAGAGCATGACGTCCCTCGCCGGGCCGCGGATCGCCTTGCCTGCGCGCTCCGCGACGAACAGCGCCGCAGCCAGCCACAGCGCGGTGGCCAGCCCGAGAGCGGGCACGGCGACCATGGTCACGGCATAGCCGACCAGGAGGAGCGGCCAGTAGGCGCGGGTCCGGTCCGCGAGGGGGCCGGTGGCCAGCCGCCCGGCCAGGGCGGTCGCCTCGCCGGCGCCGGTGACCAGCCCGACGACGGTCGCGGACGCGCCGAAGGTGGCCAGATAGGGGCCGATGACCGACCGGGCGCCCTCGTACACCACGTCCGACAGCAGGCTGACCACGCCGAAGGCGGTCACGAACCGCCACGGCGTCCACCTGATGGTGAGCGCGGTGACTCTCACCCGTGCAGTCTGGCGGACCGGCAAGCCGGCCGGGCGTGGATCGGCCCAGCGGCCCCAGTCTGCCGACGAGCTGCTCAGCTGTTCTGTGGGAAGCCGAGGTTCACGCCGCCGTGGGACGGATCGAGCCACCTGCTGGTGACCACCTTGGCCCTGGTGAAGAAGTGCACGCCGTGCGGCCCGTACGCGTGCGAGTCACCGAACAGTGAGTCCTTCCAACCCCCGAACGAGTAGTACGAGACCGGAACCGGGATCGCCACATTGACGCCGACCATGCCGACCTCGATCTCATGCTGGTACCGCCGCGCGGCGCCGCCGTCGTTGGTGAAGATGGCGGTGCCGTTCCCGTACGGGTTGGCGTTCACCACTTCGACCGCCGCGTCGTAGCTGGGGACCCGTACCACCGAAAGCACCGGACCGAAGATCTCGTCCGTGTAGATGGACATGTCCACGTCGACGTGGTCGAAGAGGGTCGGCCCCAGCCAGAAGCCGGCGTCGTCACCGTCGATCGCATGACCGCGTCCGTCGACCACCAGCTTCGCGCCCGCGGTCCGGCCGGCGTCGAGATACGACCGCACCCGGTCGCGGTGCGCCCCGGTGACCAACGGTCCCATCTCGCAGCCCGGGCGGCGACCGTCGCCGACATGCAGTCCGGCGATCCGCTCGCTGATCTTGCCGACCAGCTCATCGCCGACCGGATCCACCGCCACGACGACGGAGATCGCCATGCAGCGCTCACCGGCCGAGCCGAAACCGGCCGAGACGGCGGCGTCCGCGGCGAGGTCGAGGTCGGCGTCGGGCAGCACGACCATGTGGTTCTTCGCGCCGCCGAGCGCCTGCACCCGCTTGCCGTTGCGCGTACCGGTCTCGTAGACGTACCGGGCGATCGGCGTCGACCCGACGAACGAGACCGCCTTGATCTCCGGATGCTCGAGGATCCGGTCGACCGCCTCCTTGTCGCCGTGCACGACGTTGAACACGCCATCCGGCAGCCCGGCCTCGGCGAAGAGCTCCGCCAGGAAATTCGCCGCGGAGGGGTCCTTCTCGCTCGGCTTCAGCACCACGGTGTTGCCGCAGGCGACGGCGTTGGGCACGAACCACAGCGGCACCATCGCCGGGAAGTTGAACGGGGAGATCACCCCGACCACGCCGAGCGGCTGCTGGATCGAGTACACGTCCACCTGGGTCGAGGCGTTCTCGCTGAACCCGCCCTTGAGCAACTGCGGGATGCCGCAGGCGAACTCCACCGCCTCCAGCGCACGCTGTATCTCGCCCGCCGCGTCGGAGAGCACCTTCCCGTGCTCGGCGGTGATGATCTCGGCGAGGTCGGACTTCCGGGCGTTGAGCAGTTCGCGGAACGAGAACATCACGTTCGCCCGTTGGGCGAGGGAGGCGTTGCGCCACCGGGAGAAGGCTTCGCGGGCGGCGTTGACCGCCTCGTCGACGTCCGAGGCGCTGGCGAAATCGACCTGCCCGCCGACCTGACCCGTCGCAGGGTCGTACACGTCACCCATGCGCTGGGCGATGCCGGTCCATGCCTTGCCGCCGATCCGGTGCGTGATCCTCATGCCGACACCGCCTCAACTGCCTCGGCGAGGATGCCCAGCGCCTCGTCGGCCTCGTCCTCGGTGAGCGTCATCGGCGGCGCCAGCCGGATCACGTTGCCGTGCAGGCCGCCCTTGCCGACCAGCAGTCCGCGACTGCGCGTCTCCTCCAACAGGGCGGTCGCGGCCGCGGGGTGGGGTTCGCCGGCCGGGCCGACGAGCTCGAGGGCGAGCATCAGGCCCTTGCCGCGTACGTCGCCGACCACCGGATGCGTCGCGGCGACCGAGCGAAGGCCATGGAGCAGGCGGTTTCCCAGCTTCGCGGCGTTCGCCTGCAGGTCGTGGTCGATCAGGTAGTTGAGGGTGGCGAGGGCCCCCGCGGTGGAGATCGGGTTGCCACCGAAGGTGGAGATCGAATTGGCCTGCAGGCAGTCCATGAGTTCCGCGCGCGCGACGACACCGCCGATCGCCAGACCGTTGCCGAGTCCCTTGGCGAAGGTCATCGCGTCCGGCACGACGTCGTGCGCCTGGATGCCCCAGAAGTGCTCGCCGGTACGGCCCCAACCGGTCTGGACCTCGTCGGAGAGGAGCAGGATGCCGTACTCGTCGAGCACCTTCCTGAACTCGCGGAACAGGCCGTCGGGCGGGGAGGCGAAGCCGCCCACGCCCTGGATCGGCTCGACGATCATGCACGCCACGTCGCCGGCGGTCGCGGTCTCGATCACCTCGCGCAGGTCGGCGACGCACGCCTTGACGTAATCGGCGTCCGACAGGTCCTTGAAGGGGCTGCGGTACCGGTAGCCACCGTGCACCCAGCTCACCCTGATCGGGCTGAGCTCACTGGCCGACCAGCCGCGGATGCCGGTGATCGCGACGGTGGCGAACGCCCGCCCGTGGTACGAGTTGCGCAGCGCGAGCACCTGCCCGCTGCGCCGGTACTGCGTGGCGAGCATCAACGCGGTCTCATTGGCCTCCGTACCCGAGTTCGTGAAGAACACCTTCGCGTCCGGGATCCCGGACAGCTGCGCGATCTTCTCGGCGAGCTCGACCTGCGACTCGATCAGGTACAGCGTCGAGGAGTGCAGCACGCCGGTGTCGATCTGCGAGCGGACCGCGTCGCTGATCTCGGCCACGTCGTAGCCGACCGAGTTGGTGAGGATGCCGCCGAAGAAGTCGAGGTACGTGCGGCCCTCGCGATCGGTCACCCGGCGACCGTGCGCGCCGGCGATCTCGATCGGCTCCTCGTAGTAGAGGGCCAGCCACTTCGGCAGCACGGACCGGTGTCGATGCAGCAACTCCCGATGCGCCATCGCGTCCTCCGTATCTCGTACCTCAGCCGAGTGTCCCGAGACTCCAGGGTTCGCCGCCACCGACAACCTGTACGGGTCGGCATCGATGGCGCTACGTTGTGTGCATCCGTCGCAGGGGAGGCGGCATGTACCCGACGGTCGCAGAAGCGGTGGCGCTGCCCGTGATCCGGCGCGGTCGGCCACTCGTCGTCGCGGGGTCCGCCGGCATGCAGCGGCCCGTCCGCTGGGTCCATGCGGCGGAGGTCGCCGACATCGCTCATCTGCTGCGCGGCGGCGAGCTCGTGCTGACCACCGGCATCGCGCTGCCGGACGAGGACACGGCACTGACGGCGTACGTGGACGACCTGGCCGCGGTCGGCGCGGCGGGGCTCGTGGTGGAGCTGGTCCGGCGCTGGAGCGACCACGTGCCCGACGCGCTGGTGGCGGCTGCGGACCGACACGGGCTGCCGTTGATCACGCTGGCGCGGGAGACCCAGTTCGTGTCCGTCACGGAGGCGGTCGTGGCGTTGATCGTGGACGCGCAGCTCGCCGAACTGCGGGCGGCTGAGCAGGTGCACGAGACGTTCACCACGCTCACGGTCGCCGGGGCGGAGCCGGCCGAGGTGTTGCGCGAGGTCGCGAGGATCTCCGGGCTGCCGGTCGTCCTGGAGACGCTGGGGCACGACGTGCTCGCGTACGACGCGGCTGGGCAGGACCCGATTGAGCTGCTGACCGACTGGGGGCAGCGATCCCGGTCCGTGGCGGTGTCCCAACGGACCGCCTACGACGAGGAAGCCGGCTGGCTGATCACCGCGGTCGGCGCGCAGGGCGCCGACTGGGGCCGGCTGGTGCTGCTCTCGCCGGCCCCTCCCCCGCACCGTCACGTGGTGGTCGCGGAGCGGGCCGCGTCGGCACTGGCGGTGCACCGGCTCGTGGCGCGGGATCGGGAGAGCCTGGAGCGGCAGACGCACCGGATGCTGCTCGCGCAACTGCTCGGCCAGGCCCTGCCCCCTGCTGATCTGACGACCCGGGCGGCCGCGTTGGGCGTTGCGCTGGAGCGGCGGAAGCTGGTCGGGGTGGCGATCCGCCCGGGAAGCATCACCCCGCGCGCACCCGCACTGGCCACGCAGGAGGTGTTGCGCGACCTCGCGGAGGCCACCGCGTTGGCCGCGCGGCGGGTGAGCGTGCCGGCGTTGGTGGGCGTCGTGGACGACACCAGTGTGCGCGCGTTGTTGTCGTTGCCGGCGCAGGCGGAGGTCGACGCGATCCTGCGGCGGTTGGCCAGGGAAGTGCACCGCTCGGCGGCCGGTGCCGTGGTGGTGGCCGTCGGCACGACGGTGTCGCAGGTGTCCGATGTGCGGCGCAGTCTCGGTGAGGCCGCGCACGTCGCCGGTGCCGCCCTCCGCTCCCGCGGCGCCCAGCTCTACCACCGGCTGGACGACGTGCGACTGCGCGGCCTGCTGCACCTGCTGCGCGAGGACGAGCGCGTCCGGGCCTTCGCTCACCGGGAGCTCGGACCCCTGTTGGCGCGCGATGACAGCCAGGGCAGCCGGCTGCTGGAGCTGCTGCGCTGCTTCTGCGAGCAGGGCGGGAACAAGTCGGCGGCGGCCGCCGGGGCGCACCTGTCACGTACGGCCTACTACCAGCAGCTGTCGCGGATCGCGCAGGTGCTCGGGGTGTCGCTGGAGGACCCGGAGTCGATGTTGTCGTTGTACGTGGCGCTGCTGGTGCACGAACTCGACGAGGCGTGACGGGTCAAGGGTCCGGCAGGAGGCCGAATCCATCCACCGCGGCGATTGACACCTCCGTGCGGGCGTGCCCGTGGACAGAGTGTGCCCCGATCATGGCAAGCGTGGACACTTTGCCGCTGCCCGTGGCGGGTCCGGGACACCCACCATTCCGATAACGATCGTGCTGATCCGCCCACACCCGCAACACGCGCCGGTTGGACGGCCGCTGTTGCGGCAGCGTGACAGGGAGGTGACCGATGGCCGTTGAACCCCTGCCCCCCGCCGAGACCGCCGCGGCCGAGCCGGGCACACAGATCACCCATCCGGATGGCCGAGTCGAGCTGCGTGACTTCTCGACGATCGCCGGCAGCCGCTACTTCAACGACGAACTCGCCCCGGTCCCCATCGAGAAGCGCACCTGGAACACGTACAACTTCGCGGCGCTGTGGATCGGCATGGCGCACAACATCCCCACCTATCTGCTCGCCGCCGGGCTCATCCAGCTCGGCATGAACTGGGTGCAGGCATTCCTCACGATCACGCTGGGCAATCTGCTCGTCCTGATCCCGATGCTGTTGAACAGCCACGCGGGCACGAAGTACGGGATCCCCTTCCCGGTCTTCGCCCGCGCGTTCTACGGAGTCCGCGGCGCGAACCTCCCGGCCCTGCTCCGCGCCTTCATCGCCTGCGGCTGGTTCGGCATCCAGACCTGGATCGGTGGCGAGGCGATCTACGCGATCGCCGGCAAGCTGCTGGGCACCTGGTGGGTCGACGCGGCGACGGTGATGGACTACCCGTGGACGCTGTGGGCCTCGTTCTTCCTGTTCTGGGCGATCGAGATGGCGATCATCTGGCGGGGCATGGACACCCTGCGGCGCTTCGAGAACTGGGCCGCACCGTTCGTCATCGTGGTCGCCGTCGCCCTGCTGATCTGGGTGCTGGTCGAAGCGGGCGGGCTCGGCCCGATCCTGTCCGAGCCGTCGAAGCTGGGCTGGGGCGCCGACTTCTGGAAGCTGTTCGCGCCGTCACTGATGGGGATGATCGCCTTCTGGGCGACGCTGTCGCTGAACATCCCCGACTTCACCCGGTTCGGCGGCAGTCAGCGGCAGCAGGCGTACGGCCAGATCCTCGGCCTGCCGACCACGATGTCGTTCTTCGCCATCCTGTCGATCATGATCACCTCGGGCACGGCCGTCATCTACGGTGAGGCGATCTGGGACCCCATCCAGCTCGCGGCCAAGTTCGAGAACCCGTTGGTCGTCGCGCTCGGCCTGTTCACCGTCGTGGTCGCCACGCTGTCGGTGAACGTCGCGGCGAACACCGTCAGCCCGGCGTACGACTTCTCCAACGCCGCGCCCCGACTGGTGAGCTTCCGGACCGGGGGCCTGATCACCGGCGTGCTCGGCATCCTGATCCAGCCGTGGCGCCTCGTGCAGGACCCCAACATCTACATCTTCGTCTGGCTCGGGTTCTACGGCGGCCTGCTCGGCGCGGTCGCCGGCGTACTCATCGCCGGGTACTGGATCCGCTACCGCACCAGCCTCCAACTGCCGGCCCTCTACCGCCCCGAGGGCAGGTACTGGTTCTCCGGCGGGTGGAACTGGGCCGCCATCGTCGCCACCGTCGTCGGCGCGGTCCTCGCGGTGGGTGGCGCCTACTCCGCACCCGGCAAGGGGCCGTTCCCGTCCGACGGGCTCATCCCGTTCCTCAAGCCGCTCTACGACTACAGCTGGGTGGTCGGTCTGATCGCCGGGTTCCTCGTCTACCTGGCGCTGTCGATGCCGCGCACCGCGCACGCGAAGGAGGAGAAATGAGCAACATCATCCGAGCCGGGCTGGTGCAGCAGAAGTGGACCGGCGACAAGGAGTCGATGATCGCAGGAGCGGTCGAGGCCATCCGCAGCGCCGCCTCGCAGGGCGCACAGGTGGTCTGCCTGCAGGAGTTGTTCTACGGCCCGTACTTCTGCCAGATCCAGGACGCGGACTACTACTCGTACACGGAGGCCATCCCGGACGGGCCGACGACCGCGCTGATGCGCGAGGTCGCCGAGCAGCACGGCGTGGTGCTGATCGTGCCGATGTACGAGCAGGAGCAGCCCGGGGTCTACTACAACACCGCCGCGGTCATCGACGCCGACGGCACCTACCTCGGCAAGCACCGGAAGAACCACATTCCGCAGGTGAAGGGGTTCTGGGAGAAGTTCTACTTCCGGCCGGGAAACCTCGGCTATCCGGTGTTCGACACCGCCGTGGGGCGCATCGGCGTCTACATCTGTTACGAGCGGCACTTCCCCGAGGGCTGGCGGGCGCTCGGCCTGGCCGGTGCGAAGATCGTTTTCAACCCGTCGGCGACCAGCCGCGGCCTGTCGGAGTACCTGTGGCGGCTGGAGCAGCCGGCGGCGGCGGTGGCGAACGAGTACTACGTCGGCACCATCAACCGGGTCGGTGTGGAGCCGCTGGGCGACAACGACTTCTACGGCCAGTCCTACTTCGTCGACCCGCGGGGCCAGCTGGTCGGCGACGCCGCCTCGGACACCGAGGAGGAGGTCGTCGTCCGCGACCTCGACATGGACAAGCTGGCCGAGGTCCGCGACCTGTGGGCCTTCTACCGCGACCGCCGTCCCGACACGTACGGATCGCTGGTGACGCCGTGAGCATCGTCATCCGCAACGGAACGATCGTCAACGCCACCGGGGCGTACCCGGCGGACGTGCTGGTCGAGGGCGAGCGGATAGCGGCGCTCGCCGCGCCCGACTCGGGTCTGGCCGAGCAGTGGGCGTCCGGTGCCGAGCGCGTGATCGACGCCGCCGGGAAGTACGTGGTGCCGGGCGGCATCGACGGCCACACCCACATGGAGATGCCGTTCGGCGGCACGTTCTCGGCGGACAATTTCGAGACCGGGACGATCGCCGCAGCCTGGGGCGGCACGACGACCATCGTCGACTTCGCCGTACAGGGCAAGGGCACGTCCCTGCTGTCCGCGCTGGACAAGTGGCACAGCAAGGCCGACGGCAACTGCGCGATCGACTACGCCTTCCACATGATCGTGTCGGACGTCAACGACACGTCGCTGAAGGAGATGGAGGCCTGCATCGGCGCGGGCGTCAACACGTTCAAGATGTTCATGGCCTATCCGGGGGTCTTCTACGCCACCGACGGGGAGATCCTGCGGGCGATGCAGAAGGCCCGGGACACCGGCTCGATGATCATGATGCACGCGGAGAACGGCATCGCCATCGACCAGCTCATCCTCCAGGCGCTGGCCAACGGTCAGACGGACCCGGTGCAGCACGGGCTGACCCGGCCGCCCGAGCTGGAGGGCGAGGCCACCTCGCGGGCCATCGCGCTGGCCAAGGTCACCGGCTCGCCGCTGTACATCGTGCACCTGTCCGCCGCGCACGCCCTGGACGCGGTCACCCAGGCGCGTGACACCGGGCAGAACGTGTTCGCCGAGACCTGCCCGCAGTACCTGTTCCTGTCGCTGGAGGATCTGGCCAGGCCCGGCTTCGAGGGCGCGAAGTACGTCGCCTCTCCCCCGCTGCGCCCCAAGGAGCACCAGGCGGAACTGTGGCGGGGCCTGCGCACCAACGACCTGTCGCTGGTCTCCACCGACCACTGCCCCTTCTGCTTCAAGGAGCAGAAGGAGCTAGGCCGGGGAGACTTCTCCAAGATCCCGAACGGGATGCCCGGCGTCGAGCACCGGATGGACCTGCTCTATCAGGGCGTCGTGAAAGGCGAGATCACCCTGCCGCGCTGGGTGGAGACCAGCTCGACCACGCCCGCCCGGATGTTCGGCCTCTACCCGCGTAAGGGCGTCATCGCGCCGGGCGCCGACGCGGACATCACGGTGTACGACCCCACGGCCCGGCACACCATATCGGCCAGCACGCACCACATGAACGTCGACTATTCCGCGTACGAGGGCATGGAGCTGACCGGAAAGGTCTCCACCGTGCTGTCCCGTGGTCGAGTCGTGGTCGACGACAACGCCTTCCACGGCGCCGCCGGGCACGGCAGGTTCCTGAAGCGCGATCTCAGTCAGTACCTGGCCTGAAAGGAGAAGCGGTGGACTTCGGTGTCGTACTGCAGACCGACCCGCCGGCTCGCGACGTCGTGGCCGGCCTCACCGCCGCCGAGGACAACGGGTTCCGCTACGGGTGGACGTTCGACTCCTGCGTGCTGTGGCAGGAGCCGTTCGTCATCTACTCGCAGGTCCTCGCCGCGACCAAGCACCTGATGGTCGGGCCGATGGTGACCAACCCGAGCACCCGCGACTGGTCGGTCACCGCGTCGCTCTTCGCCACGCTCAACGACATGTTCGGCAACCGGACGGTGTGCGGGATCGGCCGCGGCGACTCGGCCCGGCGGGTCATCGGCCAGCCGCCGGCGAGCCTGGCCACGCTGAAAGAAGCGATGCACGTGATCAAAGAGCTGGCCGAAGGCAACGAGGTCGAACACCACGGCACGCCGGTGCGCATCCCGTGGGTGCGCGACGGCAGGCTGGAGATCTGGATGGCCGCGTACGGCCCGAAAGCGCTGCGGCTGGTCGGCGAGCAGGCCGACGGCTTCATCCTGCAGACGGCCGATCCCGACATCGCCCGCTGGACGATCGGCTCGGTACGCGATTCGGCCACCGCCGCAGGTCGAGATCCCGACTCGATCACGATGTGCGTGGCCGCCCCGGCCTACGTGGGCACGAACCTCGCGCACCAACGGGATCAGCTGCGCTGGTTCGGCGGCATGGTCGGCAACCACGTGGCCGACCTGGTCGCCCGCTACGGCGACTCCGGGGTCGTACCCAAGGCGCTCACCGACTACATCAAGGGCCGCGCGGGCTACGACTACGCCCACCACGGCCGCGCCGGCAATCCGTCCACCGACTTCGTCCCCGACGAGATCGTCGACCGGTTCTGCCTGCTCGGACCCGAGGCGGCACACGTCGACCGGCTGCAGGAGCTCAAGGAGATCGGGGTGCACAACTTCGCCCTCTACCTCATGCACGACGACAAGGAGAAGACCCTCTCCTCGTACGGCAAGAACGTGATCACGCAGGTCTGACGCGCCGGCCGTGCCGCCGCACGTGTCAGCGGCACGGACCAGACCGTCATGGTCCCTGGCTGGCCGTGGTCGATGGTCGTGGCGTTGGAGTCGGGCCCTGGTTCGTGGGCCGCGCCGTTTGGAGGCTGTGCGGTTGGCGCCGGGTGATGACGCGGCGGCAGTCACCGCCGGGCACTGCGGGACATCGTGGGGCGGCTGATCGGCCGGCCAGTGGCAGGCGGGTGATTCGAACATCCCAGGTCCGCCGCTGGGACTCCTGGCACCGCCACGCCACCCTCGCCCTGGCCGCCCTCGCCGTCCTGGCGATCTGCGCCGCTGACGCCGCCACCGACGGAGCCGACGATCCCACCGACACCAAATTGATCAAGCTGACCGTCAACGAAGTCCGCCGTCTGATCAACACCTTCATCATCCAGCCGATCCGCGACCTCGCTCACCGTCTGCGCTGGTCACAGTGGCGCCACCAAGTCGACAACCAACACATGCTCGCGGTCGAACAGAGCCGGCAACAACTCAGGCTTCCGCCGGCAGCATCTGATCCTGCTGCCGGCCCCGGTAGGTCTCCAGCAGCCTCAGCCAGACCTCACTGATCGTCGGGAACGCGGGCACGGCATGCCAGAGCCGTTCCACCGGCACTTCGCCTGCAACCGTGACGGTGGCCGAGTGCAGCAGTTCTCCAACGCCGGGCCCGACGAAGGTGACTCCCGCCACCGTGCCGCGGTCCACATCCACCAGCATGCGGGCCTGGCCGCGATAGCCCTCGCCGTACTGGTGCGCGCCCGCGACGCGTGCGATGTCGTAGTCGACCACCTCGACCCGGCGTCCGGCCCGATCCGCCTCGCGCGTGGTCAGGCCGACGGACGCGACCTCCGGATCGGTGAAGACGACCTGCGGCACCGCCGCGCCGTCGGCGGTCGTGGCGTGCGCGCCCCACCTGGCGTCGTCGACCGGCTCTCCCTTGGCGCGGGCGCCGATGGCGGCACCGACGATCCGGGCCTGGTACTTCCCCTGATGGGTCAGCAGTGCCCGGTGGTTGACATCGCCGGCGGCGTAGAGCCAGCCGTCGGCGACGGCGGTCACCCGGCCGGTGTCGTCCACGGTCAGCCAGTCGCCCGCGGTGAGACCGACGGTCTCCAGGCCGAGGTCCGCCGTCCGCGGGGCTCGGCCCGTGGCGAACAGGATCTCGTCGGCGACCAGTTCTGCGCCGTCGGCCAGCGTCATCCGCACCTCGCCGTCCTCGCGGGCCACGGCTGTCAACGAGGCCCCGAACCGGATGTCAACGCCGGCTTCGCGAAGCCCGTCCGCGACCAACTCGCCGGCGAACGGCTCCATCCTCGGCAGCAGTCCGGCGGCGCCGCGGACCAGCATGGTCACCTGGGCGCCGAGCGCCTGCCAGGCGGTTGCCATCTCGACAGCCACGACGCCGCCGCCGACGATCGCGAGACGGCCTGGTACGTGGTCGGCGCTGGTGGCCTCACGGCTGGTCCAGGGTCGTACGGTGTCGAGTCCGGGTGTGTCGGGCAGGGCCGCGCTGGTGCCGGTGCAGATGGCGACGGCGTGCCGTGCGTTCAGCCGGACGGTGTCGCCGTCAGGGGTCTGCACCACCACCTGGCGGGGGCCGTCGAGCCGGCCGTGGCCGCGTATCAGGTCGACGGAAACCGCGTCCAGCCACTCGACCTGGTTCTCGTCGTTCCAATACGCGGACATCTTGTCACGGTGCGCGAGGACCGCCTCGACGTCCAGCGGCCCGGCCACCGCCTGGCGCAGCCCGGGGACGCGGCGGGCGTCGGCGCGGGCCAGCACCGGCCGCAGCAGCGCCTTGCTGGGCTCGCAGGCCCAGTACGAGCACTCGCCGCCGAGCAGTTCGCGCTCCACGATCACGGTGCTGAGCCCGGCGGCGCTGGCCCGGTCGGCGACGTTCTCGCCGACCGGGCCAGCGCCGATGACGACCACGTCGTAGGTGCGGGGTGCCTCGTTCGTCACTGCCACCTCCATCACTGCGTCTGAAACTCCATGCAACTCGCGGCTCCCGCCAGAAGCGGGGCTACCGGGCCGAGGCGCCCTGGTCGTGTCTGCGGTACGCCGGCTCGCCGCCGAAGCGCCCGCTGACGCTGTTGCATGCCGGCGATGGTGCCCGAGGTCGCGCCTCGGGTCGCCGAGGAGGGCCGTGAGCCTGGCCTGGATCTCGGCTGAACGCCGTTGTGCCCTGGTCCCCGGTCGGCCCAGCCGCGCCACCGTACGGCGTATGGCTGTGGTCACGCTCAGGCCGCGGAGGGCGCCCCGGCGGCAGCCGCCTCTCGGTGCCTGGTCCTGCCCTGCGACGCACTGGTCCTTCATATCGGGGAGCTGCGCGGCGACGCGGCCGACGAGGCCCAATGCGCATCGAGGGCGGAGCGGGCCGGCCGCCACGTAGGCTGGTCCGGTCCCGTCGTGCCCTCGGCGACTGAGGTGGTGTCAGCGACCGGGGGCCCGCTTCTTGACCTCCTGGAGTACCCAGCCGTTGCCGTCCGGGTCGCTGAAGGTGGCGAAGGAGCCGTAGTCGGCACGGGCGGGTTGCGGGCCGGCGATCCGCGCCTGGCCGGCGGCGCGGTGGACGATGTCTCCGCCGTCGTGGCCGTGGTACATCAGTCCGCCGGCATCGTGGAACACCTCGCTCACCCCGCCGCCTCGTAGCAAGCCTTGGCCCGATCGACGTCGGATACCGGCAGCATGATGAGTTCGAGCTTCAGATCCACGGGATGTCCTTCCATCGCCTCGGTCACATAGCGGACCGTCAGGGCACCTCTGCGGTCGCGGAGTTGAAGCATATCGTCCTAGATGTACACCTATTGGCGAATCGCCAGGCGGTCCGGACTGAGCCCCCTTCACGCATGGGAGCAGTTGCTCCTACTCCGGGTTGGGGAAGCCTGGAGGGCCACGATGAGTACTGCGGTGACGAGAGTCATCGACCCGTGCAACAACCTGGCGCTGCGCAAGGCGGCCCCTCGGCGCGATCCAAGACAAGGCGCTGGCCTCGTCCGGTCTTCGTGCGACGCAGTTCAGCACCCGGCAGAAGCTCGGTGCTCACGGAGACATGACATCGGCAGCCTCGCTGACATGATCGCCATGGACCGCACGACGATGGCCTCGGACCTCAAGCCGCTCGCGAGGGAAACCTTGACCGACGGCGTACGCGCCGGGAGTCCTCGCCCCGGACGATCAGCCGGTCAGCGCGGCGGGGGCGACGCGGAGCCGAAACCGGTGTCGAGGTCCGGCTGGCCCGGCATCGGTGGGGGTTCCTGCCCGCCGTGGGCGAGGCGACTGCGACGACGGCCGTAGAGGAAGTAGACGACGATCCCGACCGCCATCCAGGCGAAGAATCGCAGCCAGGTCTCGACGGTGAGGAACAGCATCAGCACGACGCAGGCGACCACCGCCAGAACCGGAATCACCGGTCCCCAGGGCACCCGGAAGCCGCGCGGCAGGTCCGGCCGGGTACGGCGCAGGATGATGACCGCCGCCGCGACGAGGACGAACGCGAACAGGGTGCCGATGTTGACCAGTTCCGCGAGTTCCGCCAGCGGGATGAACCCGGCGAGCACGGCGACCACCACACCCACGATGATGGTGATGCGGTGCGGGGTGCCGAAGCGCGGATGCACCCGCCCCAGCCAGCGCGGCAGCAACCCGTCACGGCTCATGGCGAACGCGACCCGGCTCTGCCCGAGCATCAGGATCATGACCACCGTGGTCAGCCCGGCGAGCGCGCCGAGGGTGATCAGGTTGGCGATGAACGGCTGCCCGACGGCCTTGAACGCCGCAGCCAGCGGCGCCTCCGTGTCAAGCTCGGCGTAGTTCTGCATGCCCACCACCACCAGTGAGACGGCGACGTAGAGCGTGGTGCAGATCGCCAGCGAACCGAGGATCCCGCGCGGCACGTCGCGATGCGGCACCCGGGTCTCCTCGGCCGCGGTGGCCACGATGTCGAAGCCGATGAACGCGAAGAACACCAGCGCACCCGCGGCGAAGATGCCGCTGATCCCGAAGTTGGCGGGGGCCTGCCCGAAGACGGCCTCCAGCAGGGTCGCACCGGCGCCGGCACCGGCCGCCGCCGGCTCGGCCGGCGGGACGAACGGCGTGTAGTTCTCGCCCTTGACGAAGAAGAGGCCGGCGACGATCACGAAGAGGACCACCGCCACCTTGATGGTGACCACCACGGCATTCAGCCGCGACGAGATCTTGATGCCGACGACCAGGACCCCGGTGAGGATCAACACGATCAACGCGGCGGGCAGGTTGAACGCGCCGCCCTCGCCCCCGGTGATGGCGGGCGGCAGCGTCACCCCGAGCGTCTCCAGGAGCAACGCGAGGTACTGCGACCAGCCCACGGCCACCACCGCGGCGGCGAGGACGAACTCCAGGATGAGGTCCCAGCCGATGATCCACGCGATCAGCTCGCCGAGCGTCGCGTACGAATAGGTGTAGGCGCTGCCGGCGACCGGCACGGTGGACGCGAACTCCGCGTAGCAGAGCGCCGCCAGCGCGCAGGCGATACCGGCCACGACGAAGGAGAGCGCGACCGCCGGCCCGGCGGTCTGGTTCGCGGCCACCCCGGTCAGCACGAAGATACCGGTACCGATGATGACCCCGATGCCGAACACGGTCAGATCCAGGCCGGAGAGGTCCTTGCGAAGCCGGTGCTCCGGCTGCTCCGTGTCGCGCATCGACTGCTCGACCGATTTCCTGCGCAAGAGGCTCACAACAGTCACCTCACCGTCTCCCCGACCTGATGTCGCCCACGAATGACCCGAATCAGGACGAACAAACCTCGCGCGTCGTGTCTGCCGTGCCTTCTTGCGCAATCCGGGCGGGAAAGGACCCGCGAGGGGCTGCGGACCGGCCGCCGACTGCGACGGCAACGGGATCATCAGCGTCCGGAAGGCACCATGCCTGTCACGCCGTACGCAGCCAGCCGAGGGTCTTCATGGTGGCGAGGCTGGTCGCCTTGAGGCCGGCGTCGGAGACGGTCCAGAGGACGCCGTCGACCACCAGTGACCGGCGGATCGGCGTCAGTTCCTCGGGACGGCCCGTGGCCGGCGTGTGGTCGATCGTGCCGACCTCGGTGAACCCGCCGTCGCCGACTCGCAGAGCCAGCGCCACGTTGCTCGGCAGGCCCGTGCCGTGGACGGTCAGTGGGACCACGACCAGGCGGTCGGCCGGCCAGTAGAGGAACGCGTGCGGGTCGAACTCCGCCTCGGAGTGCCCCTGCTTGACGTGGTACTGGGCCATCCGGGTCGGCTTGGCCGGATCGACGACGTCGAAGAGCGAGAGCTGGGTGCCCTGGACGCGGCCCTGGTCGGACGCCTCCTGCCCGACACCGAGCAGCCGTCCGTCGCCGGCCGGGTGCAGGTACGCCGAGTACCCGTTGATCTTCAGTTCGCCGCTCACCTTCGGCGCCTTCGGATCACGCAGGTCGACGGTGTAGAGCGGGTCGGTCTGCCGGAAGGTGACGACGTACCCGGTGCCGCCGACGAACCGCACCGCGTAGATCCGTTCCCCCTTGCCCAGACCGGCGACCTTGCCGACCTGGGTCAGCGCGGTGCCGTCGGTGCGCAGGACGTACACGCTCGACGTCGAGTTCGGCCTGTCGCCCCAGGTACGGCCACTGGTGGTGGCGACTCTCAAGTGCCCGTCCCACTCGGACATGGCGTACTGGTTGACGAGCCAGCCCGGTACGGACGCGGCGGCGACGTACCGCGGGGTACCCGCGCCCGAGATGTCGAACTGGTAGATCTCGGTGGTCTCGTCCCTGGGGTCGGGTGCGATGTTCCGCGCGGTCAGCATCGGCAGCACCCGCCAGCGCTGGTCGTTGGCGACGTACAGCCGGGGTCCGTTGCTGTAGACGGTGTCGCCGTCGGCGATCACGGTGACCGGGTCGCCGGCGCCGAGCGCGGCCGCGCCGAGGTCGAAGCTGAGCACGGTCACCAGCGACGTGCCGGAGTAGGTGGCCGGCCGGCTCACCCGCTCGCAGCCGACCCGTCCCGCGCTGGTGCGCCCGCCGGAGGTGACCTCGTACCGGGGCAGCCAGTCGTCGGCGGTGGCGTTGTCGATGATCTCGCGGTTGGCGGCGGTGCGCTGCCCATCGGTGGCCCGTTCCCGGTACGGGAAGTTCAGGCGGGGTGCGGAGCGGACCACGACCCGGACCGTCGTGCCCACCTGGCGGGCGTCCACCAGATCACCGTCGATCCGGTATTCGCCGATGATCTTCGGCACGCCGGACAGGTCGACCATGATCAGTCGGGGGCCGACGATGCCGTCCGGCATCGGAGCGTCCGTCGGAACGGCCGGTTTCGCCGTCCCGGCCCACCCGTCGCGGCGCAGCACCAGCGCCCGGTCACCGTGCAGCAGCAGGGCGTCTTCGGCCCCGCCTGACCCCTCGGCACCCGGTGCCAGTTCCAGCTCTCCGGTCAGCCGGCGGGTGGCCGGGTCGACCACGTACAGCTTGCCGTGGCTCACGGTGACGATCCGCTTGCCGTCGGTCTTGACCAGGTCCGGTTCATCGACCCCGACCTCGTGCGTGTTGGTGCCCGAGTAGCCCTTGGCCGCCGCATCCGCCCGGCCCGCTGCGGCGGGCGCCGCAGCCGCTTCGGCGCCGCCGAAGGTACGGATGTCCCCGTGCGACCCGAACCCCCAGGGCCCTACGTAGGCCTTGGCAGCCGTCTTCAGCTGCGTCAGCGCCTCCGCGCAGGAGTCGAACGCGACGAGCCGGAACCCGCCGGCCGGCACTCCCCGGTCACGTGGCGGCACGGGGACCGGCTCCGCCGTACAGCCGGTGACCAGCGCCAGGCCGGCGACCAGGGCCAGTCCCATGACGCGAGCGGGGGTCGTGACTCGGGGGACGCCGGTGGCGGCCGTCGGATGGGGTACGTGGGCGCTGCTACCCGTCATGCCCCCTACGACGTGGCTGTCCCGGGCTGGGTTCCCCGCACGCGGACCCCCGCGCGGAATGGGTGCGGGTGTCGGTCGCTCAGGCGGAGGCGGCGCGACCCATCTCGGCGAGGATCCCGGTGCCCTGACCCAGCTCGATCAGGTAGCCGTCCGGGTCGCGCAGGTAGCACCGGATCTCGCCGCCGTGGTCCTTCGGCTCGGTCAGGAACTCGCCGCCCCGTGACCGCCACTGCTCGTAGACGGCGCGGACGTCGGTGACGCGGATGTTCATCGCGCCGCTGAGCGTGCACGAATCCGGCGGCGCCTGTGCCTGCACCCCCGGCTTGTCGTCGGTCGGACCGCCCTCGCTGTTGATCACGATGTAGCTGTTGTGGAACCGCAGGATCGCCGGCTGGCGTTCGCGTACCACCGTCGCTTCCAGCACCCGCTGGTAGAAGTCCCGGGAACGGTCGACGTCCCGCACGATCAGCAGGTGGGTGAGCACCACCCCGCCCTCGGGCTGGAAGTAGTCGGGTGCCTCGCCGGCCATCACGCCTCCCCCGGGTCCGATCGGCAGGGCGTACCCGCCTGCGGCGCCGGCACACCCCCTCGGCCACAACGAGTCACCGTGACCGGTGTCGGCTGTTACCGTCGGGCCGTGCCCGCCGACGAGATCCGGCATCGGGTCGGGTCGGCCCGGGTGGCCCGGCTGACCACCGTCGGAGCGGATGGTCGCCCCCACCTGGTGCCCGTGTGCTTCGTGCTGCTCGGCGAGGTCGTCTACCACGCGGTGGACGAGAAGCCCAAGCGCCACCGGCGGCTGCGCCGGCTGGAGAACATCCAGGCGACGGGGCACGCCTGCCTGCTGGTCGACGAGTACGACGAGGACTGGTCGCGGTTGTGGTGGGTCCGGCTGGACGGGCACGGCCGGCTGGTGGAGGACCGCGCGGAGGAGGCCGCGGCCCGCGCGGCGCTGGCCGACAAGTACCCGCAGTACGTTCAGCGGCCGCCGGCTGGGCCGGTGATCGCGATCCGGGTGACCGGCTGGTCGGCGTGGTCCGCGGCGGACGCGGCAGCCGGCCCGCCCGGGTGAGCGCCGCCAGGGGATGTCAGCGGGTCGGGGCGAGGGCGTCGAGCACCTCGTCGGCCCGTCGCAGCGACGCCTGCGCGTCGGCGCGGGGTGAGCCGATCTCCGGATCGAAGTTGAGGTCGACGAACAGCTCCGTGATGCCGGCTTCGGCAAGTCTGCCGAGATCCGACCGGATCTGCTCGAGCGTGCCGGTGAGCGGCTCGCGCTCGGGCGGGCCCGGCGGGCGTACGCGGACCGCGCCCCGGCAGATGAATCGCAGGGTGCGGGGATCGCGGCTGGCCTCCGCAGCGGCGGCCTTGACGGTCGCGACCGCCTCGCCGATTCCCGTCAAGTCCGCCTGGCTGCCACTGATCCAGCCGTCGGCGAGCCGGCCGGCCCGGCGCAGCGCGGCGGGTGCCTGGCCGCCGAGCAGAATCGGCGGGTGCGGGCGCTGCACGGGCTTCGGCTCCAGGCGCGTCGGCGGGACCTGGTAGAACTCGCCGCGATGCGCGGCGACGTCGTCCTGCCAGAGGGCGCGGAGAACGGCGAGAAACTCCTCGGCCCGATGGCCGCGCCGATGCTTGCTCACCCCCGTCGCCTGGTACTCCTCGTCCGCCCAGCCGAGGCCGAGTCCGACGTCGAGCCGTCCGCCGGCGAGGATGTCGAGGGTCGCGGTCTGCTTGGCCAGCAGCACCGGGGAGATGAACGGCATGTTGAGCACCGCGACGCCGAGCCGGACCCGCGTGGTGTGGGCCGCCAGGAACGCCAGCGTGGTCACCGGGTCCTGGACGCTGTGGTAGGTCTCGCTCCAGCCGAGGTCGGCGGGGACCAGGAGCCGCTGGAACGTCCAGAGCGAGTGGTATCCGAGCTGCTCGGCGCGGCGGGCTACGTGGATCATGTTCTCCGGGGTGGCCCACGAGCCGGAGACGGGCGGGGCGAATCCAACCTCCACCCGCGCACCGTACCCGGATCGGGTCAGGACGTCGCTCGGTTCAGCCCCCGATGCCGCGGTCCAGCGGATGAAGCAGCCGCCGGATGTCCTTCGGCAGCTCGGATTCCAGGCCCTTGAGGTCTTCGTCGCTTACCGCCTCGCGCAGGGTCGTCAACACGGCGCGGGCGCCCTCGGCGCTCCGATCGCCATCCGTTCCCGCGCGGGCCCCTACCTCATTGAGGAACTCCACGAGGTCGAGCTGTTCGGCGAAGTCCACTTCCTTGCGCAGGTACCCCCGCAACTCCTCGGGAAGCTGGGTGGCCAGGTGCCGCGCCTCTTCGCCGCTGACCCGTTCCGCCAAGGTCGTCAGCGTGGCGCCGACGACGGTCGTCGCCTCCGCCGCCGGCACTCCGGCCCGCTTCCCCACCGCTTCGAGAAACTCGGCGTAGTTCACAGGTTCTCCTTCCGCACCAGCCGGGGGTGCGTCGCGGCGTCCGTGACCGGCGTCGAGAGTCGTTGTCTCTCGTGCGTCCACCTGCGGGCGCCGTCCCGCGCCCCGACCGGCTCGCGTACGTCCCAGAACTCATCTGGGGCCGCGCCGGCATGGCATCGAGCGCCTCGCTGGTGGCCTCCTGTTCCGGCCTCAACTGTGCGTGCTATGCGCTGGGGCGCTGCCTGCCACCGGCACCCACCGGTTCGATCACCTGCCGGAACTCCTTCTGAAGCTGGGCCATCGCGTCCTCGAACTGGTCACGGGAAACGGCCTCACGCAGCGTGGTGAGCACCGCGCTGACCCCGGCACCGGCGAGCGCACGGTCGATGGCCGGGCGGTCCGCCACCCGCCGCACGAACTCTTCCAGCCCGAACGACTCGGCCGGTTCCTTCCTTCTGTGCGGGGGCGGTTGGCGCAGGTGATCGTCAAGCCCTTCGGGAAGCTGATAGGCAAGGTTCTCAGCCTGGCCGGCGCTGATCCGATCTGCCAATGTCTGCAACGTGGCGCGGGTGAGCGTCGCCGCCTGGTCGGTCGACACCTTTGCCCGCGTGGCCACTGCGTTGATGAAATCCTGGTGTTCCACCTGAATTCTCCTCTCCGGCCCGATCGCCGTCGAACCGCCAGTTACGAGCCCCTGACCTCAATGCGCCGCGATCGCACACTTCACCTCTCGGGTGCCGAGCGAACTGGTACCTCGACAGCCTCCTGGGACGGGGGGTGAGCCCGCCTCATCCCCATCGGGCGAATCACCAAGGCGCGCTACGGCGACATCTTTGACGTTCCGATGGACCGGCACGGCGGGGCGAGCTGTTGGCGAAGCTGCGCCAGAGCGGCTACGAGGTCAACCCGCGACGGCGAAATCATCCAGGTCGGTCGTGGAGCAGGTCGTCAAGGCGACCTCGCCAGATGCCGGCCTCAACCGCCACTGAGCAGCGCCGATCATGGTCCCCTGGCATCGGGCCCGCCGGCGGGTTCAGCGGGGTCGACTCAGCCGCTGCCAGGCGCGGCGCAGGTCCGCCTGCACCGGGTTGTGAGCCGCTTGCTCAACCACCGCGGCCGGCGGGTCCTCGCCCGGCTCGTGCATCTCGGCACCGGGTACCGACAGCACGACCCCCCGCTCGTACAGGTCGGCGATCTGCTCCCGGTGGGCGAAGCGGTGGGACTGGTCCGGCCCCGGCGTTGCCACGATGATGCCGTGGAAGATGTCCTTCGGTTCGTCGGTCAGCACGTGCTCGACCACGCCGACGGGTGCCGAGTCGACGTCGTAGACCCGGGTGCCGACGGGGAGCGCGAAATACGAGACCTTCGCGCCGAGATCCTCCACGACGTTCACCGTACCCGCCGCCTGATCACCATGGGCCCGATCACGATGGCTGGTCTGGCCATGACCAGGGCTGCCGGCGCGCGGATCGTCAGGCTCAGGCGGAGGCTGCTCGACTCATCTCGGCGAGGATCCCGGTGGCCTGACCAAGCGCGATCAGGTGGCCGTTCGGGTCCCGGAGGTAGCAGCGGGTCTCGACGGCATGGTCCTTCGGCTCGGTGAGGAACTGCCCACTCCTTGAGCGGGTCGTGGCAGAACGACTTGATCTTTTTCGAAAGTCGAGCGTTCATCGTCGTGTCCCACCCCACGGGGCCCGTGACGCGTTCCTCCTCCTGGCCATCGTCGCCGTAAAGAGCGCCCTCGGTGATGGGCGGCCGGAAAGGAATATCGGATGCCATCTGATTATCACCTAGCGATTTGACCGAGGCCGTTGATACGACCCATGACCGACGCGCGCGGGAACGCCTGGCACTCGTGGTGGGCGCGCGCTCGGATGCCAGGACTGCCGTGCCCCCTGCCGTTACCGGGCACGCAGCAGCCGACCACGGCCGCCGACGGTTCCCGCGTAGAAGTAGCCACCCCGCCACCAACTTTGAGATTCGGAGCCTCCTGGTGAGCATCGAAGCCGTCTCATGGGCGCTCAACGACGCCCCCGACGTTCCCCCGCAATGCCTGGCCGTGCTGATCGGCCTGGCCAACCACGCCGGCGCCGACGGCCGCGGCGCGTACCCGTCACAGGAACGCCTCGCGCTTTACGCCCGCAAGTCCGTGCGGTCGGTACAACGCGACCTGACCGAACTGTCCCGCCGCGGCCTGATCCGGCGCGGCGACCAACGCCACGTCGCGTTCATGCCGCCCGACCGACGCCCGGTGGTCTGGGACCTCGCCCTGGAACGCCGCCGCGAACACCCCGCCTCCCTGGATCCGTTTGCCGAGCCGCGCTCCGGCCGCCCGCATCAGCTCGCCGAACCTGCGTCCGGCCGCCACCACGACGCCAACATTGACCGCGACGCCGAGCGGGGTGACGCACAAGACCGAACGAGGCGACGTACACGGCGCAACGACACGACGTCCACGTCGTGCAAACCGTCCTTGAACCATCAACAACCAACGCGGGCGCGGACAACGATGTCCCGGCGCGCTGGCGCTTCCTGCGGCCGCCACCGCGGCTGCCCCGCACACAACTGCGGGCCATGCCGAGCCGAACGCCTCGGCGGAACCAGATGAAATCGGCGGAAACCCACCACGTGACGGGCTTCGCGCGAATACCCCGTGCTCGCACCGCCAACGCTCAGCGACGAGGGCGGCAAGGTCCGCGGCGAGCGACAACGCCGCTGGCCCGGACGACCGGACGGGGAAGTCGCCGTTGCGGGCCAATTCGTATGCCAGGAGCGGGCGAGGCCGAAGATCCGGCCTGCCGTGGGCAAACCGGTGACCGCCCCGAGGCGGGCTGGGTCGCTCAAGACAGGGTGCCGGGCCGAGGTGAAGGTGGGAGCCTATGGCCGGCTTGCGGAGGCTGTTCGTCGGCTCGTGGAGCAGCGGTAGTGATGGCCAGACGAGGCTTAGGTGAGGGGTTTGATTGGTCGGGCGTCGGCGAGGATGGCCGATGGTGGCGGTTCGCGTAGCTGTCGCCGCAGGTCGATGCTGCGGCGGGAGTCGGTCGCGATGGTCGCGGCGATGACGGCGGTCAGGATGGTCAGCGCCCACGGTGGGGGCAGGGCGCTGGTGAGGGGTGCTAGGGCGGCTATGAGCAGGATTCCGGCAAGCCGTAACCGGCGGACGTTGTGCCGGATGCGCCACCAGAATGCCTGGTTGGCGAGGAGATAGACGAGGACTCCGGCGAAGACCGTTGCGTGTGCGAGCTGCGGGTGCGCTGGTGCTGACGGGTGCGCGATCAGTTCGAGGAGGTGCTGCAGGCCGAAGGCGAGCAGCATCAGCCCGACGATCATGGGTAGGTGCAGGTAGGTGTAGGCGTCGCGGGCCAGCGCCCGGCGCTGTCTGCTGGGCGTGGCTTGCATGGTTCGGTGGCCGACGATGGCGTCGGTGTCGAAGTATGCCCACCAGAGGCTGGACAACAGAATCATGTTGACCGCGACGGCCGCGACGATTGGCCAGGAGATGGGGCGGTCGAATACGGCCGTGCCGGTTGAGATGATCGCTTGGCCCAGTGCGATAAGGATGATCAATTCGTGGCGGTCGATCCAGTGCTTGGCCGAACTCACGTGCCAGATTCGCAATCCGAGGAGGTAACCGCTGGCGAGTTCGGCGGCGGCGGCTGCGAGCCAGAGCCCTGCGGCGAGCCGGTCCGTGCCGGGGTTGGGTGGTCGTGAGGTGGCCAGCGCCGCGAGCAGCAGCAGGATCATCGCCGCCATGATCGGGACGATGGCCCGCCGCACGGCGCGCCGGGCCACATCGTGATGGGCGACCCGCCAGAAGCCGGCCAGGTGCAGCAGACGGAGCGTGATGAAGCAGGTGACAACGATCATGGGGCCTGGCAGGCCGCCCGGCACGTGCTCGAGCGCCTGCGGGATGGCTATGCCGATTATCAGGGTCAGCGCCACGATCAGCAGGACTGTCAGCCGGGCGAGGAGGGATTCGCTGCGCAGGGTGTTGCCGAACAACGTGTTGACGCACCAGGTGCCCCACAGCAGGGTGAGCACCGCTAGCCCTTGGGCGACGCCGACCGCGGAGGGGTGCCGGGCCATCAGGACGGTGACCTGGATGAACGCGTAGACGACCACCAGGTCAAGGAAGAGTTCCTTCGGTGTGACGCCGGTGCCGGCGGCGCGGGCCGCGACCGGCGCGACCAGCTCGTGCAGTTCGCGGTGGCGCCGGCGAAAAAGGGTGAGGTCGGCCAGCACCATGCTGACGAGCACGGCGGCGAGCAGTCCCACCGTGGCCGTTGCCGGCAGGTGGACCGCAACCGGCACCAGGGCGATGATCAGGACCATCCCCAAGATCGGGCTGCGACCCAGCAGGCCGATGGCGCGGCGCTCGAGGGCCGCCAGACTCAACAGGTAAAGGAGTGCACCTCCAAAAAGGACGAATACGCTCAGCCGGTCCCAGCGGTGTGCGGTCGAGGGCTCGACCGAACTCAACGCGCGTTTCAGCCCGAGTGCGAGCAGAACAAGCCCGACGATCATGGGTGCGTGCAAAAGGCTGTAGGCGCTACGGCCCAGAACCGATCTGCTGCCTGTCGGATCCTGCTCCAGCGCCTGTTCGGCGGCGAGTCCGGTGATGTCGAAGTAGCGCCACCACAGCACCGCCACGACGATCAGGCTCAGGGCCGAGCCGCCCAGGACCGACCAGGTGATGGGTGGGCCCCCGATCAGGCCCCGGCTGGTGCCGATCGAGATGATCGTCTCGCCCAGGGCGATGAGCACGATCAGTCGGTGCCGCTCAGTCCAGTGCGGCACCGATACGATCCGCAGGCTGCCCACGCCGACCGCCCGGACGCCGAGGAAATCGACGACCGCGGCGGCGAAGAACAGGGCCAGACGGATGGACCCGGCGTCCACGTCGGTTGGCAGGTGGCGCGGCAGCAGGGTGCCGCACACCAGGAACACGGCGCTGGCGCAGAACGGCAGCCACGTACCCAGGGCCAAGCCCCGGGTATTCCCGGCACCCCACCTGGCAAAGGTCAGGATCAGCAGCGCAACCAGTCGAGCCAGCACGAAGGCGGTCACGAAGATCAGCGGCCCGAACAGCGCCCCGGGCCGGTCGGTGAAGGCCACCGGCGTGGCGATACCGATCAACAGCATAGTCGCGGCCGCCCCGAACATGACCGGCCGAATGACCCCCCAGCGCAACCGAACGACGTTGCCGACCACCGTGTACGAGGTCCAAGCCCGCCACAGCAGCAGGACCACTGTCACGCCCTGCAGCAGGCCCTCGAGCCGGAACTCGTCCGCCATCAGGTCGGTCACACTTAGAAACGCGTACACGAACACCAGGTCGAGAAACAGTTCCAACCGGGTCACCCCAAAGCCCCCGGCCTTGACCTCGGCCTGCCCGAAAAGCCGCGCCCGACGCTGCCCCGAATCCCCCTGCCGACCGCTCCTGGTCACCTACCCACTCTGCCAATCAAGTGACGGCCAGACAGCGAGTTCGGAAGGCTTGCCTGCGCCGAGCCGTAGGGCTTTGTGCGCCGGGCGGCACAAGTTTGGACGGGGATTCTTCTGGGGTGTCCCCGCCGGCCGGGCCTGACCCGAGCTTGAACCGGCTCCGTGCCCTGAAGTTGACCCGTCGACCCGGCAGGCGGGGGCACCGTTCTCGGCGCATGCACGGGCCGGCGTGGTGACCTGATTAGGAGCTTGGGTTCGTCCCTCATCCCCGTTCTGTCCAGCATTCTCCTCGTGCTCCGCGGTCGAGCTCTGACGTACCAGACAGGAGGCGGAGTGAACGAGGACCTGGCCGTGACGGTAGGGGCCGACATGCACAAGGACGTGCACGTAGCGGCAGTGCTGGATCAGACCGGCAGGCTGTTGGAGACGAGAAGCTTCCCGACGACCATCCGCGGCTACGCGCAGCTGGCGACCTGGGCGGAATCCTTCGGCACGCTCGTGACGGTCGGCATGGAAGGCACCGGCAGTCACGGCGCCGGGTTGCTGCGGTTCCTGACCGAGTACGGACTACCCGTTGTCGAGGTCGACCGCCCGGACCGCTCCACCCGCCGCCGCATCGGCAAGACCGACACCATCGACGCCGAGTCCGCCGCCCGAGCTGTGCTGTCCGGCCGCGCCAGCGGCACCCCGAAGACCCGCGATGGTCACGTTGAGATGATCCGGGCCCTGCGCGTGGCCCGACGCGGAGCGATGAAGGCCCGCATTCAAGCCGGAGGCCAGATCGAGGCCCTCATCATCACGGCACCTGACTCCGTCAGGCAGCTCCTACGCGGGCTGTCCGGCAAGCACCGTGTCCGCGCCTGCGCCGCTTTGCGGCCCGGCCTGGTGACCGATCCGGCCACCGCCACCAAGACTGTCCTGCGCAGCCTCGCCCGCCGCTGGCTCGCCCTTCAAGCCGAGATCGACGACCTCGACAGCCACCTGACCACCCTCGTCACCGCCATAGCCCCCGACCTGGTCGCCCTGCCCGGTGTCGGCGTCGACACCGCCGGGCACTCCTCGTCACCGCCGGCGACAACCCCCACCGACCACGGTCCGAAGCCGCCTTCGCCCGACTCTGCGGCGTCGCCCCTATCCCAGCCAGCTCAGGACGCACCGACCGCCATCGCCTGCACCGCGGCGGCGACCGCGACGCCAACAGCGCCCTCTGGCGCATCACCCTGGTCCGCATGCGCTGCCACCAACCCACCAAGGACTACGTCACCCGCCGCATCAACGAGGGCAAGACCAAGACCGAGATCATGCGCTGCCTGAAGCGCTACATCGCCCGAGACGCCTACCGGCTGCCCACACCGGACCATCCGAATTGAGCGTGCCTGAAGCGCCGGCAAGGACGATCATGTCCAGGTGCACGATCTGACCTGGGATGACGTCGCCCAATGGTTCGACCCCGACGGCTCGTTGCTGGACGCCTACGTCCTCGACGCCAACGTGACCGATTGGCAGCGGGTGATCGACCTCGTGAGGTCCCAGGGATGGCGGTTCGACTACACGGTCGAAGGGCATTCCCTGCCACTACCGCAGCAGGCCGCCGACATTTTCGCCCTCCGCCGCTCCGAGGCGACTGTCACCATGCATATCTGGCCGGCGCCCAACATGCTGGTCAACACGCACTTCTTCAGTGATGACGAGGTCGAGTTCGACTTCGACCGCACGGAGCTACAGGGCCAGCACCAGCTGGACCTCCTGTGTCGCTTCATGCGCAGCCTTGGACGCCAGCTCGGAAAGCCGGTGCGCCTGACACCGGAGAACGGTTCGGAGCACTCCTTGATCATCTACTCGCCCATGGACGATCAGTTCACATCAGCCACTTGACGCAAATAGGAGCGTCCACCTCGCCGGCAGCCGACGGGAACTGCGTGACAGGCCGCCGCCGCATCGCCGAGGGCAAGGCCAAGACCGAGATCATGCGATGCCTCAAGCGCTACATCGCCCGCAAGACCTACTCTTGCCTGATGCTTACGACCACTGCGGGATCAGGGACTACGGGTGCATGATCACGACAAGCTAGCACCGGGGGTCTGGACCTGGCTGCAAGCTTGGTACGCGACTCAGTGCGATGGCGAGTGGGAACACGAATTCGGCATTCAGATCGAGACGGTCGACAACCCCGGCTGGTCGGTCAGCATCGACCTGGGCGATACGGCACTGTCGGGATGCCCTACAAGCGGCAGGAGATCCATCGAAGCGAACACGAGTGGGTCATGACCTGGATTGAGAAAAATCAGTTCCGGGCAGCGTGTGGACCACTGAACCTTGGCGAGGCACTACACCTGTTTCGGCAGTGGACCGAAACTACGACCGGCGAGCCCGGGCCACAGGCTTGACAGAAATAGGAGCGTCAACAACGGCTCGTACCGTGGCCGCAGGATCGGTGTCACGTGAGGACGAGGACCCGAAAGGAACGATGGTGGCAGGAACTGTACGCGCACGAAGCGCGCGGCCGCTGAAGCCTGCATTGTCCCGCGCGGTGACGGTCCTGGCTCAGTTCATCGCCGGCCCGGGTCGTGCGGACGTCGTCCGAGAGCTCTGCTGCAGCTCGTAGGGCCCACCCGGGAGGAACGCGGCAACGTCAGCTACGACGCTCACCAGCTCATGAACAACCCGGCCGCCTCCTACGTGCTCAGCAACTGGGGGGACGAGCAGGCCCTTGACGCGCAGCTAACGAGTGCACACGTGCGGCACTGCCTCGGGAGACTGTCACGCGTGAGATTCGTTGCGCCGTTGGCGGCTGACAGAGCGATGTCATGTCATCCGGCATCGGACATCCTCAGCTGTCAACCGACGATGTCCGGCGTCGGGTGGGCTTCCCCCGGAGGTGTGGACACCCTGAGAGCCCAATCTGCGCATGCAGCGGCCGGTGCCCGGGGGCACCGCCCGCTGCATCCCAGTCGCCACAGAACCCGACAAGGCAGGAGTGCCTTCAGGCGATCCCGTAGCGCTTGCGGGCCTCCTGAACGGTCTCGGGCTTGACATCGCCGCGCCGGGCCAGGGCTGCCAGCGCCGCGACCACGACCGACTGCGGGTCGACGCCGAAGTGGCGGCGGACGGCCGCACGGGTGTCGGAGAGGCCGAAGCCGTCCGTGCCGATCGAGTGCCAGTCCTGCGGCACCCACTGGCTGATCTGGTCCGGAACCGCCCGCATCCAGTCGCTGACGGCGAGCACCGGGCCGGGAGCGCCGTTCAGCACCCGGGTCACGTACGGGATCCGGTCCTCACCCTCAAGCTGCGCCGCGTCACAGTCCATAGCGTCGCGGCGCAGCTCGCTCCAGGAGGTGGCCGACCACACGTCGGCCGCCACACCCCAGTCGCCGGCGAGGAGTCGCTGGGCCTCCAGGGCCCAGTGGATCGCCGTGCCGGAGGCGAGAAGCTGCAGGCGCGGGGCATCGGCCGCCAACTCCGTGGTATTGGCTTCCTGGTACCGGTAGAGGCCCTTGAGGATGCCCTCCTCGATGTCCGCGGCGGACGGCATGGGCGGCTGAACCTTCGCCTCGTTGTAGACGGTGAGGTAGTAGAAGACGTCCTCGGCGTCCGGGCCGTACATCCGGCGCAGCCCGTCGCGGACGATCACGGCGACCTCGTACGCGAAGGCCGGGTCGTAGGCGATCGCCGCCGGGTTGGTGGATGCGATCAGGTGGGAGTGGCCGTCCGCGTGTTGCAGGCCCTCGCCGGTCATCGTCGTACGGCCGGCGGTGGCACCGATGAGGAAGCCACGGCCGAGCTGGTCGGCGAGCGCCCACATCTGGTCGGCCGTCCGCTGCCAGCCGAACATCGAGTAGAAGATGTAGAAGGGGATCATCGGCTCGCCGTGCGTGGCGTACGACGTTGCGGCGGCCGTGAAGTCGGCCATCGAACCGGCCTCGGTGATGCCCTCGTTGAGGATCTGGCCGTTCGTGGCCTCCTTGTAGTACAGGAGCGTGTCGCGGTCGACCGGGTCGTAGGTCTGGCCGTGCGGCGAGTAGATCCCGGCGCTGGGAAAGAGCGACTCCATGCCGAAGGTACGCGCCTCGTCCGGAACGATCGGCACCCAACGCCGGCCGGTCTCCGGGTCCCGCATCAGGTCCTTGACCAGGCGGACGAAGGCCATGGTCGTCGCGATCTCCTGACTACCGGACCCCTTGGCCAACGTGTCGAAGGGCTTGGCGGACGGCGCGGGCAGCACCACCGGGTGGACACGGCGAGCCGGGGCGGGGCCGCCCAGCGCGGCCCTGCGCTCGTGCAGGTAACGGACCTCCGGCGAATCGGCGCCGGGGTGGGCGTACGGCACCACCTCACCGGTGAGCTTGCTGTCGGGGATGGGAAGGTCGAGGAGGTCGCGCAGCGCGCGGAACTCGTCGCCGGTCAGCTTCTTCATCTGGTGGTTGGCGTTGCGCGACTCGAAGGCGGGGCCGAGCGTGTAGCCCTTCACCGTCTGGGCGAGGATCACGGTCGGCGCGCCCCGGTGCTCGACGGCGGCCCGATAGGCGGCGTACACCTTGCGTGGTTCGTGGCCCGCCCGCGAGGCGTGGAAGCACTCGGCAATCTTCGCGTCGGTCAGCACCTTCGCCATCTCGACGAGCGCCGGGTCGGCGCCGAAGAAGTGCTCGCGGATGTAGCCGACATCCCGGGCCGCGTACGTCTGGAACTGCCCGTCGGGGACCTCGCGCAGCCGGCGGACGAGCGCGCCCGTGGTGTCGAGCGCGAACAGGTCGTCCCAGGCCGAGCCCCACAGCGACTTGACGACGTTCCAGCCCGCCGCGCGGAACCGCGCCTCCAACTCCTGAACGATCTTGAAATTGGAACGCACCGGCCCGTCGAGCCGCTGCAGGTTGCAGTTGACCACGAAGGTGAGATTGTCGAGGCCTTCGCGACCGGCGAGAGCGAGCGCGGCGGTCGACTCGGGCTCGTCCATCTCGCCGTCACCGAGGAACGCCCACACCCGCGAGGCGGAGGTGTCCTTGATGCCCCGGTGCTGCAGGTAGCGGTTGAACCGCGCCTGGTAGATCGCCGACAGCGGGCCCAGGCCCATCGACACGGTGGGGAACTCCCACAGCCACGGCAGGCGGCGCGGGTGCGGGTAGGAGGGCAGGCCGTCGCCGCCCGCCTCCTGCCGGAACCGATCGAGCTGGCCCTCGGTGAGCCGACCGTCGAGGAAGGCGCGGGCGTAGATGCCGGGGGCGGCATGGCCCTGGAGGTACAGCTGGTCGCCGGAGCCGTCGGCCTCCTTACCGCGGAAGAAGTGCTGGAAGCCGGTCTCGTAGAGCCAGGCGGCGGAGGCGTAGGTAGCGATGTGACCGCCCAGGCCATAGCGGCTGCCGCGGGTCACCATCGCGGCGGCGTTCCAGCGGTTCCACGCGGTGATCCGCCGTTCCATCTCCTCGTCACCGGGGAACTCCGGCTCGGCGGCGGTCGGGATGGTGTTGATGTATTCGGTCTCGAGCAGCTTCGGCAGCGCAAGGCCGACGCCCTCAGCGTGTTCGAGAGTGCGGCGCAGGAGGTACGAGGCGCGCTGCGGCCCGGCCGCGGTGGTGACGGCGTCGAGAGAGGCCGCCCACTCGGCGGTCTCCTCGGGGTCACGGTCCGGGATCTGATCGAGTGCGCTTGGGTTGTTTCGCCCGATGTCAGTCATGGTGGCCGCCTTCCGACGGTTCCGGACCTCTCGTCCGCAGGGCGGGAGGTCGACACGGTGAGACAGGAAAGCTGCCTGCCGGGATGCTCCGGCCGCAGCTACCAGCGAAGTAACTGGGAAGCAGCAAGGCCCGCAGCCGGCTGAACGACGAACTCACGACACCCTCCGTTTCACCACACCTCGAGGAAACGGCACGGAACCGATGCTTCGTACCGCGCCTTCCGGTTTCGTCGGCGAGCCGCCTCGCCGATCCACCACCAAGGACCAGGTGAGGCAGGGATTCGTGACAACCGACCGCCCGCGCTGACACGGTCAGCGATTCGAATCACGAAACGGGTATGCCGCCACCGGACGCGGCAACCGGCAAGCTGAAATTAGGTGGACAAAGACCTCGGCAACAGCGACAGGCGGCTACCAACGGGGAGGAAAGAGACGGCATGTCCCACCCCGAGGTCCCGATGGATGCCGTGCGGACCTTCGACGCGGTCCGGCCCCGGCTGTTCGGCATCGCCTACCGGATGCTGGGCAGCGTTCACGACGCCGAGGACATCGTCCAAGACACGTGGCTACGGTGGCAGCGCACGGACCGCAGCGCGGTACGGGACCCGACAGCATTCCTCGTCACCGCAACGACCAGGCTCGCGCTGAACGCGGCGACATCGGCGCGCGCCCGGCGAGAGACCTACGTCGGCCCATGGCTGCCCGAGCCGGTCCAGACGTCGGTCGACCCGGCAACCCGAGCCGAGCAGGGCGAAGCTCTCGGACTTGCGTTGCTCCTCCTCCTGCAACGACTGACTCCGCACGAGCGCGCCGTGTACGTGCTACGCGAGGCCTTCGACTACTCCTTCCGGCAGATCGCCGAGGTCCTCGACATCACCGAGGCGAACGCGCGGCAGCTCGGGCGCCGGGCGCGCGCGCACCTCGCCGAGGAACGGCACGCACCGGTCGCCCCCGCCGAGCACGGCCGGCTGCTCCACGCCTTCCTCGCCGCCGCACGCTCCGGTGATCTCGGTCAGCTGGAAAAACTGCTCGCGAACGACGTCGTCTCCTACGCCGACGGCGGCGGCATGGTCAGCGCGGCGCGGGTACCGGTCACCGGCCGGGCCGACGTCGCCCGCTACATCGCCGGCCTCATGAGAAAGTTCGGCGCGGTCGTCTCGCTGGACTTCGTCGAGTCCAACGGGCAGGAAGCCGTCCTCGTCCGCCGGGCGGAATCCGTCGTCGCACTGTGCGCGATCGATGCCTCTCCCGAGGGGATCACCCGAGTGCTGATCACCCTCAACCCGACCAAACTCGCCAGGTTCAATCCACGGGGAACCCACTGATCGGGCGGCGACCCCAGGCGGGTTGATCCGGCGACCCGTCTGGGGCCAAGCCTGACCCGACAGCAGCACCAGCCAGTAGGCAGGCCATCAACTTCCCGAGCCCACCCGACACGCTCTCCCTCAGTTAGGCCGTGATCTACGGGGCATGGCTCTTTCGGGCAGTCGACGCGAGTTCATGAACCCACGGACCTCGGTCGTAGCGCGCCGGCCCGGCTCGGCGCGGGTCGACGAGGACCAGGGCCAGGCCGTCGTCGGAGGTTAGTCGTGAGCGACCAACGACGACCACTGGTGACGACGTCTGCCCAGGTAAAAGACGTGGTTGGCCGAATCACCAAGCCGGCCGGGCCCGCCTTAACCTGCAGTTGGTGAACCGGTGACATTGGCCTTGCTTGCCGTGCAACTGGCGTCCCATGCCGCGAGCCGGGCATCATCCAATCTTTCGAGCGCTTCCCTGTCGATCACGCACCTCCAGCCGACAACCTCGCACGCTCTCGGTACATCCTGCCTGGGCAGCGCCGACCAGCCGTCACATATCGCTATTTCCACGCCGATCAAGGGCGGTGACCTCGGCCGGGCTACGACTTCCATGATCGATCGCCGCCGCCGGTTTGGCTGCTCCCCTACAACAGCTTTATCCGAGAACAGCTACTCGACCGCTTTAGCCACGGCCCCTTCTTGGCTGCCGCCGCATGACGCCGATCCAACGCCGGCCAGGGCCCGATCGGGAGCGCAACTGTCCGTCACGCTATTGGGCGGACCCGGCGCAGGCGCCATCGCCGCCAGTTGGCCCCTGCTGGCACCTGTCCATGCTCCTCAGGCGGCCCCTCCGACACGTTTCTGCGTCCGATGCAGGTAGGTGTAGTCGACGGTCCGAAGACGGCATGCACCGCTCACGGTTCAGCGGGCCGATGCCAATCAGTCGAACCTGGTCGCGAAGCGGCGCATCGGTTCGGACCACGCCTTTGGGTCCAGCCATGGGAAGGTGTGGGCGCCGGCGACCTCGACGTACTCACCCGTAGGCGGTAACGCAGCCAGCTGCCGGCCCCACCGGGAAGTACTGATCACGTCGTCGCGCCCGCGGATGACCAACAGCGGAACCTCGAGACGGGTCACCGGTTCCTCGATCGTGTGATCGAGATGTGCGCGTGCGAGGTGCAGCATGCGGGCAAGCCCTGCCCGCTTCCACTCGGGCCGATGTGACTCGGTCAACCCCGGCGGCTCCCGGCGCCCGTCCAGACGCCAGCGGATGAACAGACGCAGCGGCCCCCGAGCGACCGGATCAACCGTGGGGCTGGCCAGGACGACACCATGCACATCGGGGTGGCCCACCGCGGCCTGCGCGGCAACCTGAGTGCCGCTGGAATGGCCGGCGAGCAGTACCGGACCGAGTCGCTGGGCGGCAAGCCAGTCCGCGACCGTATCGCCGAACTCCGCCACGGTGAGCTCGTGCGGCGGTTCACCGCTGCCGGCAAAGCCGGGTAGTTCGACGAGGTGTGCCCGGGTCCACCTGCCCAGAGCGTTAAGGCCCGGCATGAGGTAGTCGGCAACTCCCATGCCCTGGACGAGCACCAGCTCGGGCACATCGGATCGCGGCTCGCCGACCGCCCGGCTGCGCATCCGACCGAGCGGACCGTCGTGGTACGAGGTCGTCACGTCCGCCGGGAATGGTGGCCCACCCGGCTGGCCCTTCTTCCGCATGGTCCGGGTTACCCGACAGCCGCGGACGGAACCGGGCGTACCGGACGACTTTCGGGGTAGACGCCGGCGGGAGGTGTGATGAAACTACCCCGCGAGGTGGCCGCATTCGACTCCGCTTCCGCGATGGTGGTGGCAACCGCCCGCTTCCTGCACAACCGCGACACTCCACCAATGGGCAGGCCGGCCGGGCGTCTGCTGGGTCCGCTCGCAGTCGCCGCGAATCGGCTTCCGATCCGGCTCAGAGAGACGATCTACAGCCTGGCTAGCGGAGCCGAGGCGCGGCCGGCCGCGCACATGGCGGCTCTCGACATCGAGGACGTCGCCGCCGCGATCGCCGGGCTTTACCCGCGGCGCCGGTATCCGGCGGTCGCCGTCGGCTCGTCCAGTGGGGCACTCGTGCATCTGTGTGCGGCCCTCGGCATGGCGTGGTTGCCCCAGACGCTCCTGCTCCCGCTGCGTCAGCGGCAGGTCCCCCCGGACGATCCCATGCGCGCCGTACACGCCTTCGACGCCACCGCCCAGGCGCTGGTGGCCCGCAACCCTGACTTCGTCCTGCACCATATGCATGATCCGAACCAGGATCGGTTGACGTCGCAGCGGATGGCCTACTTCCGGGTCAAACGCACCCGACTCGGCCCCGCGTACGAGCGGTTCCTGACCCAGACGCTCGATGCCGGCGGCGTGCTCCTGCTCGCCGAGTGCACCCGGCGATGGCCCACCACCCGCGTCGGCCAGCGACACGTCTTCCAGTTCGGTGCCCTGGGCGGGCTGGAGCCGCAGCAGTACCACGAGGGTGATCCCCGAATAGCCGACTATCTACGCCGTTACGGAGTCCAGCGGACACGGTGGCAGGTACCAGCGCCCGACGGCGAAAGCCCTGAGGCGGAGTGGGGGTTCGAACCGGCGCTACGGGACGACGTGATCGCGTTCGCGCGCCGGCACGGCTATCAGGTACGGCGACTGGTCTTCGACGACCCCGACGACCTCAGCCCACTCGTGGCAGATCTGTACCGCTGGTGGTACCGGCGACGCGGCCTGCCGGCCGATCGACTGCTGGTGGAGTCGTTCATGCTCCTCGACCCTTGGTGGGCTCTGCGGACCGGTTGCGTGCCCTACTGGAGCACCTTCCCCGTCGAGGGTTCGGCAGATGCCCTTACGCGCTATCTCGAGCAGTCGGACGCCTACGACTATTTACACCTCATGCTGTTCTGCCATGGGGTGGAATCCGTGGGACTGGCAACCGTCGACCAGTGGAAGGCGGTGCTTGATCATGCACGGGTGGCGGGATCGTTCGCCGGAGTAGATCCGGGCCGTTACCCGCGCGACCTTGCGACTTTCTTCCGCTACCAGTCAGCCTTGCGTGCCCTACCCGATCGGTACCCGATCCCCGAGCCACTTTCGCTGACTGAGTTCGGCAGATTCTTCGCGGAGCATCGCCATCGCTACCCGGCCGTCAGAATAGAGAACTGAGCTACCACACTCACACGGGTGACGGCTCAGCTGCCGTCCGCGATCGCGGCGATACGCCGACCTGTTGACACCGCCCGGCAAGCGGGCGACGAAGAAGGCCTGCTGAGCGGCACTGTCGACGGCCGGCACCGTCCCCGGGTCCCCACCCGTGGGTCGGCAGACCCACGCAGGACGCACCTATCCAGCGCACTTCGGCGTGGTGTCCAAGGATCCCGCGGTAGCGGCAGCCCGCCCAGCGTAGCTCCCCGATGCCGATGAACCGCGCGAGGCGTTGCCTCAGCGCGGATCTGCCGCGCCGGCGCCGTTGCGTCTCGGCTGCTCACCCGCCTCACGTTAGCGCACCTGATCACTGCCACCGCAATCCGCGCGGCTGAGCGTCCTGCAACGGAACTTGGACCAAGGCCGGGAATCGGCGGACTCATGAATGCGCAGCCAAGCAGGCCGGTGTTGCGTTCGAGGACCTTCGTGTGCACCCCCCGGCGACAGGTATCTGCCGCGGGTAGATGCCCGGACGCGGGTGCCGCCTGATCCAGGCGGCGAGCTCCAGCAGCAGCGGCCAGTCGGTGACGGCGGCAAGCACGTCGTTTGGACGGTCGAGCGCTAGTCCCCGAGCAGGCGGACCAAGTAGGTCGGCCCGGGCCAGCGCGTCGGCGAACCGGGCGGCGTCCGCAGCGTGCCGGCGTCCCAGCAGCCGCAGGCCGCCCTGCGACGTTTGCACGATCCCGGCCACTGGCAGCTGCTGTGTGCGCCTCGTCCGCCAACACGCAGTGGCCGGGTTTGCAGCTGCCAGCCTTCCCGCTCGGCGGCGGCCGCCAGCTCCCGCGCCCATACCGACGCCTCGGCGAACCGGGTACCCACTTCTTCGCGGCTAGGGCCGGGTAGCCGTACCCGCAGCGGAAACGACGCTGCCGGGGGCGAGTTGACAACTTCAGCAGGTGACGGCTCGGCGGCCGCCCGGAAGGCCACCGGAGCTGCATGCATGACATCTATCTCTGCCCACGGCCGGGCCATGCGTGTAGTCAGGCCGCAGGCCCAATCACGAACTGCGGCAGCAAGCTCGCGGCCACCGCACCCGGATCGGTGACTCCCTCCGCCCGAAGTGCCTCGAACAGGGCGAGGTGGACGTACATCGGCTCAGGGATGATCTCCGGAGACGCCGGCTCAGCCAACTGGGTCAGGAAGTCTGCCGGTACGCCGCTGCCAGCCTCGTGCGCAGCGAGCAGCGCGGCGACCACCACCTGTTGGTACCGCTGTCGCATCCGGCCCGGATCGCACTGCTCGAGGGCGCCGCCCAAAGCTACGCGGGTCACGCTGACGAGTTCCTGCGGTGCTTCGGCAGCCGCAGCGCGGGCAACGGTACGCCAGGCGGAGATCCGGTCGCCGGGCTGTTGCCACCACTGGTGACGGTTCAGCGGGATCACGCCGGGTCCGTCGGGCCATCCCGTGGCCGCTTGCAGCGCGGCCGCCTGTTCTCCGGTGAGAGGCAGATCGACCACGTACTCGGCGGCCAGGGTCATGACCAGCTCAGCGGTCTTCTCCGCGGGTAGTCCGGTGGCGGCGATGAGCTCGGTCGTGCCGAACGCGGGTACTCCTCGCGCGCGGGCCTGCGCTCGCAGCGCACAGTCGTCCGAGTACATCGCCAGCCCCTCGCGCTCAGCCAACGTGATGACGTCGTCGCCGGGGTTAGGCCCGCCGGGGACCGGATCATGTGGCAGCGCCGCGGCCATGTCTTCGAGCTCGGCGGCCCGCCGGCGTAGCAGGGCCCGGCTCGTCGCCGACACCTCCTCACGCCTGAGCACCCCACCTTCGAGGCGGACGAGGTGGCTGGCGCCGACGGACACCCATATCGCGTCCCGGCTGCGGATCGCGTCGTCGACGGTGCTGGTCGTGGTTCTCAGGTCCGGCAGCCGGTGCCGCAAAAGCTGACCGTCGCGGCCAAGCAGTTGCAGCAGGTGTACGGCGGACAATTCGGCGACCGCGCCCCCCGCCGCCAGTGCCGCTGCCGCTGCCTCGGCACCAGCAGCCTGCAGGCCCGGATGGTCGTCGGCTGCGATGATGGCGCCGAGCGAGCGCTGCAGCAGCAGTTGCCCGTACGAGCGGCCGGCCATGCTGGCGAACGTGGCCAGGGGCATCTCTTTCCGCAGTACCTGGAACTGGGCATCGCGCAGTCGCTCGTCCTGCGCGTCTTCCAACCGGCGGCGGAGTTCCTCGTCGGAGACCTGCTGCGGACCGTGCCCGGCAGCGGTAACGGCGTCGACCACGTGACGGACCCGGTCTACGAGCTCGGACGGCCACGGCACCCGGTCCCGCTCGACGCGGCGCAGCTCACGCATCAGCAGGGCGGCAAACGCCGCGGCCAGAGCGGGGGCGTGCGCGTACTGTTCCGCTAGTTCGGCGGCGATGTCAGCGTCAGCGGGAGTCAAATCGTCGCCGACGTGCCTGCTCGTGAAACCGCCGCGACAACCGACTGGTCCCACGGGTGAATCCGGTTTTCGGTCGGGCGCGTTGGTTGCGCCAGCGGATGTAGTCGCCGATGGCGGCGTCCTGCTCGGCGTGGCTGTGGTGGTCGGTGCCGTTGAGGGCGAAGTAGCGCACGGCGGCGAACTCGGCCTCGATCCAGTTCAGCCAGGACGCGTAGGTCGGTAGGAACACCAGCTCCACCTGGTGAGCGGCGCACCAGGTACGGACCTCGGGGTGCTTGTGCGGGGAGAAGTTGTCCACGATCAGGTAGAGGCGCTGGTCAGGCCAGCGGCGGCGCAGGGTCTTGAGGAAGGACAGGAACTCGCGCCAGCGTTTCCGGTCGCGGATGCGGTAATGCAGCTTCCCGGTGGCCAGGTCGAGGGCGGCGATCATGTGCCGCACGCCCTGATCACGGGTGTAGGTGGCCCGCAGCCGCACCGGCTGGCCCTGCGGGGCGCCAGACGCGACCAGGGCGGGGTTGCAGGTTCAGCGGCCCGAACTCGTCGACGCCGATCACCCGCCCGTTCGCCGGTGGGTGGTCGTAGAGGTCCAGGATCCGGCGCATCTTGGTCGTGAAGTCGGGGTCGGTGCTGGCCTTCCACGTCTTGCTCGCCTGCCAGGACACTCCGCGTTCCTGCAGGATCCGCCGGACGGTCTCGACGCTGATCGCCGCGACGAAGCCGGCCTCGATCAGGTAGTCGCGCAGCTTCGACAGTGACCAGCAGGAGAACGGTCGGCCGAGGAAACGGGGGTCGCACCGGGCGATGACGCAGATCCAGTCACGGGTCTGTTCATCGATCCGTCTCGGTGCGCCCCCGCTCCATTTTGGGTCCAAGGCGTCGAACCCCCGCTCGTTGAACGCGTGAGTCACGTCGCGCACGTAGTCCTCGCTGGTCTTGAGCAGGTGGGCGATGTCCGGCGCCGGCTGCCGCTGGGCGGACATCAGCACCACGATCGCCCGGCGCAGCTTCACCGGGTCCTTCGCCGTGCGGGTGATCCGCTGCAACCGCTGGCCCTCGGCCATCGACACCTGCCGGACGAACACCTCCGGGCGTCTGCCCACCGGCCACCACCTACCACGAAAGGTCAGGAGACAGCCTGCCCGAGACACGGCCGGAACCGGCGGATTACACGATCAACGTTCAAAGACGAGGCACTAGCTGCGGACGTTGACGGCGAACCTGCACAGGTCGGCGAGGTCACCGCTCGGCTGCTGACCACGGCCCATGTGCAGGTGGAGCAGCCTCGGCCGCAGGCCACCGAGAACCGGTCCCCGCAGCGACGGCGTTCAGTTGCGGGGACCTGCTCCAGCCCCACTCGCCGCCGGACTCCGACAGCAGACCCTCCTACCCCAGCTCGGCTTCGGTCACCGCCTCCGTGGATTCCAGGCCGGGATCAGCGCGGGCGTGGGATGTTGCGCGTCAGCGCCCGGCGTGCGGGTGCCGCCGGGTCCGCGACGACGCCGGCCGTCTGGGAGCGGAACCGCCGTTGCCTGCCGGTGTCCAGCCGGGTGGCGACGCGGGCCAGAGCGTTGTCGCCGGGGCGGGCGGCGAGGTGGAAATGTGAGGCCTTCGCCGGGGTCAGGTGACCTCCCCACACGACGGTGCCGGCGCAGTCGGCGAGGATGTCCCGCACGATCGCCTCCTGATGGGGCCACAGCCGTTCGCTGCCACCGAAGGGGTAGGCGGTGGGGTGCAGGACGACGGCAGTACCGGACAGCTGGTTGGACTCGAAGTCGGCGCGGACGGTGCGGCTTATTATGTGGCCGGCTATTCCGCCGCCTTCCCCGGTGTCCAGAGCCGCGATCTCGTAGTGCCAGCGGCGGGCAACATGCAGCAGCACCGCCGCGGCGTCGCCCCGCCGCAGAGCTACCGAGGCCGTCGACCCCCCGATCCGAAAGGTGGCGATGGCGGCAGGTTGGATTGACCAGCCGTTGGCGGACACGTCAGCGGTCCACGTGCCGCTGTTGCTGATCGCTGCGCCGGCCGGGGCGGCCGCCGTGAGGGCGAGCACACCTGCGCCGGCGGCGGCACCGAGGAGGTTGCGTCTGGTGACCATCTGAGGCTCCTCACTAGCTGCTGACGAGGGTGGACACGCCGGGGTCGGCTCCTTGACGCCAGACGTCGTGGTCAAGGCCCCAACCCGGCTGGAACTCGTACTCTCTGATCTGGTTGAACGACCAGTTCTCCGGCAAAGGAAAGCCGAGGTTGCCCGAGAAGCCCCAGGACATGCCGGAGACCAGCGACCAGCGTGCGCCGACCTCGCGCGAGACACGGCTGCAGACGTTGCGGGAGCCGTAGACGCCGAAGCTGTAGCGGTTGCCCAACTCGGTGAGCGAGTGCCTGACGCCCTCGAAGTACGGCTTGATGTTGCTGTCGATCTCGGTGTCCATGGCGTCGTAGTCGACCGCGAAGTAGATGCAGGTGCCCGGAGGGATGCGGTGTTCGACCGCCTTGTGGTGTGCGGCCCGGCCCTGGTCGTATCCCTTGGGGTACATGAAGTTGTCCAGTTGGGTGCCGTTGTACTGGAAGATCGGGAAGAACCTCAGTCCGGCGTCCAGGATGGTCTGCGGTTCGCCGGGCTTGAGGGCCTTGCCGAGGTAGTACGGGTCGTCGGGTGGGAGGTGCTCGTCGAGGTAGCGGCCGACGATCTGGTAACCGGCGTTCCTGAGCTGCCTACCGCGATCCGGGGTGATCTCAGTGATGCAGTCGCAGCCGGCGGCGGGACGGTCCGTGTCGCCGGACGAGACGAGCAGCTGGGCCCAGGTTGTGTAGTCGTTGGTGCCGGTGACGGGTATCTGTGAGAAGCGCTGGAAGGCGCGTAGCCACTCCACGTGGATGCTGGTTTCGGCGTCGGTGTCGATGTCGGCCGGGTTGTACGCCACGGGCGCCTGCCCGTCGCCCATGGGCACCGGTGAGTTGAAGTAGCAGGCAGAGCGGAACAGGTGGCGCAGGTCTCCGGTGAGCCGGCCGGAGCCCCGTCCTCGCAGCCCCGTCTGTGTGCCGGGGCCGAAGTATCCGTTGATGGATTCCAGCGGGATGCCCAGCTCGTACTGGAGGGCCATCATGAACCCCTGCTGAACGTCGCGGGAGTAGTAGCCCTCGCAGGGCACCAGACCCATGGCGGGAATGCCGATGCCGGCGACGTAGCGGGAGTTCAGGCGCTGCTGGATGTGCCGGATGTTGCCGTCGCCACCTGGGACGAGGCGGAACTGGTCCATGCGGAGCAGCGCCCTGGCGACGTGCGGCCACATGTCGTACCGCATCGACGAGTTCGAGTAGGAGAGGCCGGCGTCGCCGTAGAGCGCCTGGAGGGCGTCCTCCGAGTCGCCCGTCCATAGCGTCGGGACAACCGAGGTCCAGTAGCCCTTGCACCACAGGGCGCCGTTGTAAATGCTGATCAGGTCGGAGTTGAATTCGTAGGACGGCAGGGCGCCGCGTCGTCCGACGGCGTCGAAGGTGCCGGGGCCGAAGTTCTGCACCGTTGGGGAGATGCCATGCTCGTGCTGCAGCCCCTGGGTGAGTGACAGGACGGTCGGCCAGCCAGTGCGCCCGTTCTCGGGGCACCTGATGTATCCCGGCGCGCTCGCGTAGGTGGCGTTCACCCACCGCTGGGCGTCGTAGACGTAGATGTCGGCGAGGCCGGTCCACGGCGCGGCGGGGTCGATCGTCGAGCCCTTCTGGGCGTACATCGTCAGCTTGCCCGGGCAGTCCGTGTCGAACTGGTAGGAGTGCGGGAAGATCCGGGTGCCGGCCCGCTTGGGGGCCTCCTCGCGCAGGTGCCTGATGAGCTCTCTGGAGGCGCGCAGCATGTCCTCGGTGGCCGAGTGGTTTGAGCGCATGAGGGCACAGATGGAATAGAACGCCGCGTTGCGGCCCAGGTCGGGGTGGCCGTCGACGTAGCCGGCGGCGTTTGCTTCGCCGCGTTGGTATCCGCGGCCCTCATAGATGTTGCCGTGCCGGCAGATGAGGAAGTTGTAGCCGATGTCGCCGTCGAAGTCCTGTTCGTTTCCCCGGTGACTCTCGTAGATGGCGGCGATGTCCTTCCGGCACGCGGTCTCCGTCTCGTAGTCGTTGCCTATGGGGTTGAAGCCGCCGCGGTGGTGGATGAAGACACCGCCGATGGGGTTCCAGTTGGGGTTGTCGCTACGCTCCGGGCCCGCGGCGGCGTGCTCCCAATGTTCCTCGGTCACGTACGGGGCCCAGGTCGCCCGGTTGTAGATGGTCACGGTCATCGCTCCTCCTTTCAATGTTTGGCGGGGTTGTTGGGCGGCGGACAGGGACGGCTGGACGTCGCCGTGCTCATCGGTCGGAGTCGCCTGTGGGCCGCCGGGTGCCGCCAGGAGCATCGCGCTCCCGGCGGTTCCCCCGGCCGCCGGTCAGCGCCAGGCGGTGCACCCGTCCAGGTGCAGGTCGTCGCCGCTGCGGAAGCAGCCCCGCACCAGGTAGCGGAACGACCACATGTTGGTCCATTTCTGTCCGCCGCTGGGGCCGCCCCACTGCTCGGAGCCTCCGGAGACCTGGAGTGCGGACACGCAGGGCCGCCAGGAGCTGAGACAGTCGCCGCCGGTCGTCCGTACCCAGGCGGCGTCGCAGGCCGGCGAGTACCGCAATTCGAGGAGTGTGTTCTGGAGCCAGGGGCTCGCGCCCTGGTACCAGAAGGACTCGAGGTTCCGGGCGTCGTTGGCGCAGCCCTTTGCCTGCGGGTCCTGCCCGTTGCAGGTGTTCCGGTAGCAGCCGGCGGCGTGGGCCGGTTCCTGCGCTGCGACGGTCACGACCGTCCCCAGCACCAGCGCGGCCAGTGCCGCCGCGACTCGGCGGGTTCCTTGCGAGAGGTTCATGGTGTGCTCCAGCCGTGAGGGTGATGACCGTTGGCACGCCGTTCGAGGCGTGCCGTCAGGATCCGCAACGCTGTCTGGTAGTGGCCGAGGCGTTGCGCACGGTAGTCCGTCGTGCAATAAATGGCCGCGTGGGAGCCGGAGGGAGCACCGCCGGCCGCCGTGGTCGCCCGTATCGGGCGGTTGCCGGACCGGCCGACCGGCCGCGCCTGCCCGCGCACCAGGTGGGCTGGCTGTTGCGCGTCAACCGGCTGTACGGGCCGAGCGAACGGTGGCTGCGGTCGGCTACCTTCGCCGAGGCGTTCCAGGGCAGCTGTTGGGCCGAGCACACCAGCATCTACCAGATCTCCCGCTGGGAGACGGCGGCGGTGCGTGCCCCGTACTTGGCCATCCGCCGGTACGAGGAGCTGCTGGACCTGCCGTCGCACCACCTCGTCGCGCTCGTGGACACCATCCACCGGTACGCGGCGTCCACACAGAACGTGTTGCCGGCACTGGCGCGGGCGCCGGACCGGTTCGCCGCGTCGGATCGCCTCGACGAGCTCGTAGACCGGGCGGCTTCCTCGACGGCCCTGCTGACCGGCGTCGAGTGGGACGAGCTGACGCGACGGTTGGCGGCCGCGCCGGCGGTGGTGATCACGCCGCACCGGGCGTGGGCGGACATCGCCGAGCGGCTGCTCAGCGAGACCATCGTCGCCGACGGGATCGCCTGGATGCAGCGATACGAGGCGCTGAGCCGGCTCCTGGCACATCCCGTCGGTCGGCAGGCGGCGGTCGCCGCGTGCGCAAGTCTCGCGGCGGATCGCACGAACCAGGTGTTCGTCGAGACGGTGAGCGTGCTGGACGCCAGCGACCATCCCGACGCGAACCGGTACGTGCTCCAGCAGCTTGTCCACCCCACCAACGAGCGCGCCCAGTACGGCGCCCTGCTGGCCAGCGTTCGCAAGCTGCGGTTCGGGCACTTCACCGACGCCGAGATGCCCCGTCTGGTGGCGATCATCCAGGAGCTGACCTTCGACTCCACTCGGCGGGACGACATCCAGCCCCTGGCGGCCGAGCTGCTGCGCCGACTGCCGGACACGATCTCGGCGGCGAGCCGCACCAGGCTGCGGGCGCTGGCCGCCGATCCGACCCTGGACCAGGTGCTCCGCGCCGGTCGGCTGGCCGATCAGGAGGCGAGCCAGCGGCTGGTGGCCCGGCTCGCCGGTACGGTGGTGGCGCTGATGCCGCGCGATGTCCCGCACTTCCGGGACGACGTGCTGCCAGTCTTGCTGGACGAGATGTTGTTCAACCCAGTGTTCGACGTCCGGTTGCTGGCGGCCATCACGGTCAGCGGCACCCCTTACCGCCGGCCGCTCGCCGCCGTGCTCGCCGCGGAGCTGGCTGGCCCGGCGGTGCTGGGCGCGTCGGTGGCGCCCGCCATGATCGAGGCGCTGCGGGTGCTCGGCGGGGCAGAGCAACGCGTGGTCATTGAGCGGCTGATCACCGCCAGCGGCGTGCCTGCGCGGGTCACCGTCGCCTCGGCTCAGGCGATCGGGCACGTCGGCGGGCGCAGCGAGGACCGGTTCTGGAGGCAGGCAATCACGTACCACGCGGGGATGTGGCGGCGTACCCGGCGGCCGACCAACGTGGCGGCCCTGAGCGGCCTGACCTACGGCCTGGGCATGACCCGCAACCGGGACGTGCTGCACCGGCTACGGACCGACGACCGGATGCCCGAGCAGGTGCGGGCTGCCGCCACCTGGTGGCTCAATCTGTCGACCGTGGTGTACGAGGGCGCCAACCGTTAGACCTCGCCTCGACCCGGCTGGCGCAGCGGTCGGACCATGACCGGTTGCGGTCGGCCCAGGGCCGGCGGGAGACCTACGTCGGGCCGCGCATTCCCGAGCCGCTCCTGACCAGCACCGACGATGCCGACGAGGTGGCCGCCACGGACGCGGTGTCGATGGCCCTGCTCGTGGTGCTGGAGACGTTGGCCCCGCTGGAAAGGTGGAGAAGCTTCGACCGCAGCTACCGAAGGGTCGCCTGGATCGCGGCAGGAGCGACGCCCGGACCGGACGCGCCCGGAATGACCATTATGGTTACACGGCGAGCAAGTCGTTAGTGACGATTATGAGTGGATGAGTAGCCATTCGGAGTAGTCGGTGTTCGCACGCAACGCAGGAGGAGCCTGTTGGGGTTCGAGTCGCCTCGGGATCCAACACCTCGGAACCGGGCCTGACCTGGAGTGCTGGGTTTGGGTGCGTGTCCCGACGGAGACTTCGGCGCTGGCCTTGGAGAGGAATGGGAGCGCAGCCAGCGACGAGGCGCCGCAGTCCGCGCCCCCGCCTACATGCGCAGGTGGAACGACGTCCGTCGGCTCGAAGCTGCGGTGGACCATATCGCTGGGCTGCCGCCCAAGGCTTGACGGCGGGAAGGCCGGCCACACGCGCGGGCGCGAGCTGGGAGGAGGACAAGGAGGAGGAGGGGGGGAGGTACTTGGTGGATAAACCAAGAGGGTAGGTGCCAAGCGCTGGCGGTGCCCCAGCCAGCCGTTGGCGCTCCCTCCGCTACTGGTTGGCGGTGGTCGTGGCAACGCGATTGGGGTTCGCTCGACGTGGGCGTACGATCAGGCCGCCCGAGTCTTTCCCGTGACTAGGCAAAAGCGGGAAGCGAGACTCCCAGTCCGATGGCGCGCAGAGTTGGTAGACGTCGACCAGGTTGGTTTGTCCGAGGTTCGAGCCGTGGCTGACTCGGTAGATCAAGCCCTCCTCACGTAGCCACTTCAGCGAGGCTCGGACCGTGCTCTTCCCTAGCTGGCACATGGCGGCGAGTCGGGCTTCACCAGGGCGCGCATTCGCACCGGTGCGAGAGTCTGCGAACGAGGCGAGCATCATCGCCACCAGCTTGATCGAGCGCTGATTGGAGGGAAACACCACTCTCCGGATGATCTTTTCCCACTCGAAGCGGCCAGTCGGGATCAATTCAGCCTCAGGCATGGCGACGAGAGTATCCGAGGCGCGGTCAGCTACCTATCCGCCTTGCCTGCTGGACCGTTGCTTCCGCTTCAGACGTTCGCGTCGGTAAGGGATCGGGCCACGGGCAGCCAAGCGCAGGCAGCCATTGAAGTAACCCCCTGAGACCGGACACCTCCTGACTTGGCATTCTGCCGAGGAGGAGGAAACCGCTGTGGCTCGACAGAGCAAATACCCCGAGGAGTTTCGCCGCCAGGCCGCGGCGTTGGTACTCGACTCGGGTCGCACGATCCGTGACTGTGCTTCTGGGCGGACTTCGGCGGCCCCTGGTGTGCCCACGCCTCGACGAGGACGCTCAGGTTCTCGTCTGCCCCGTCGACCTCGACCCGGGACCCGTCCTCCAGCATGAATCGCCGGGGGCTGAGCTCGCAGCCCAGCCGGACGCTGAGCAGCCCGAGCATCACGCTTTCGGCGTGCCGTTGCACCGCGCTGTCGCCGGCGGCCGGTGCCGGCCGGGTCTCCTGCCGCACAATCGGCGCCGACGTGGGTGCCCTCCCACGGGAGTTCGTTCACGATCTTGCCGGCAGGGCCGACGTATCTGCGAAGCCTACGGCTCTGCTCCAACCGGCGGCACACCTGGTTGATCGTCTGCCGCGGTTGCACGTCGAGCCGTCGGGCAAGTTCGTCGTCGTCGAGCGGCGTCCTGGCACGCTGCAGCTCCTGCACGACCTGCTCCGCGATCGTGAGGCCCCTCATTGGCATCTGGTTTCCTTCGCCTGGCTCGCTCACGGGCTGGTCATCTGACTTCCGAAGGCGTCGTCCGGTCCGGACGCCGTCCAGCGCTGGTCCGGCGGGCGCAACGGTGTGCTGCGCGAGTAGGCGGCGATACCGGTCATCAGGTTCGACCAGGTCTCGGCCCGCCACGTGGCACCCGTCCGGGTGACCAGCAGCAGACGTCGCCCGTTCCACCAGCCGTGCACCGCCGGCCCACCCTCCGACGCCACCTGCACGTCGGGGAAGTCGCGCAGGGCGTCGAGGGCGGCGAGGACCGCCTGACGGGTGGTCCGGCCGCCGGTGACGCGGATGACGGAACCACTGTCGAGCCGAGCACCGGTGAGCCGGTCCACCGCGTCGTGCAACGCCGAGCGTCCCAGGATCCAGCCGAGCTCGGCCACGAAGTCGGTCTGCCCGAACAGCACACCGAAGGTGTGTCCGCCCAGGCCGGCCGCGTACCGCCGGACCGTCTCCACCGGCACCGCCGCGAGCCAGTCGGTCCACTCCACATACGCCTGCCGTAGCTCCTCGAACTGCTCGACGAGTTTGCTGTCCGGCTCGGTCCGGCGGTCGAGACCGCTGCGCAGCGCCACGAGCCCGATGGTGGCGAGGGCCGCGTGCTCGTCGTCCAGGCACTCCTCCTGCTCAGTCATCCGCAGTTGCAGCACGACCCGGTAGAGGAGGTCGGACCAGTCGGTCGGATCCAGCCAGAGCCCACCGGCGACCAAGGTCAGCACCAGTCGGCTGACGGCCAGCTTCGCCGGCAGCGACCACCCCTCCGACGCGTCGACCAGTCCTTCGATCTCACGTCGTAAGCGGGTGCGCTGGCCCGGCGTGAGCGCGTCCAACACCGTCGCGACAGTCTCCGCCCGGGCTGGCGGCCCCTCCGCCGTCGTCGTCCGCTCCCCCTGCCCGACCCGCGGCGAAGCGCCGTTGTCCTCATCCGGGTCGTCGAAGATCTCTTCGTCGGCCGGCGTTGGCCGGCTCCGGCCGTCCACGCCGAGCGCGAAACGCAGCAGCGCCGGCCCGACGGCCGCGGTGATCCGGCCTTCCACCTGGCGCCGCCGGTTGGTGCCGGGCGGGGTGGCGATGCGGTCCGGGCGGACCGAGGCCAGGTGGGCGAGCGCCTCGACGAGCGCGGCCAGGTGCGCCTGGTCGGCGATGGCCAGCGGCAGCGACGTGTGTTCCAGGGGGGACGGACGGTCGATGCGCGACAGCGCGGCAGTCACGTCGGTTACCACCACGTCGCGGACCTCGACGCCCATGTCCGTCTCCACGTGCACGGTCGCCCGCCCACCGGATGCGAGGGACCAGTCGGCAGCCGGGACACCGGTGTAGAGGTGGAGTTTGCCGTCGCTGTGGTGGTGGTCGAGCCGCAGCCCGTCGACCATGAGCCATGCCGGGGCCAACTCCGCGTCGGCGAGAACGGTGGCCTCCACCCGCTCGTTGTCGACCCGGACCCCGAGCACGCGCAGGGCCGCCTCCGACGGGACACGTTCGCCGGGCTCCCGTACGTGCAGGCTTGCCGGCTGCGCCAGGTCCACCTCGTGGGCGACTCCGGTGTCGATCAACGGGTCCGTCTCGGTGAGCAGGCCGAGCTCACAGTTACCACCCGTGGCCATGGTCCTGACCAGAGCGGACACACTGCAGTTGGCGCTGCCGGTCAGCGCCCACGACTGGTCGGCCGTTCTCCACTCCACGATCTTCGCGTGGTGGTAACGGCTGCTCTTCGGGGTGGCGACCACGCCCGTCGGCACGCTTTTGACCACTCCGGCGAGGGCTTCCGGGTCGCACTGGACGTCCCGGGTGAGCAGGAGGTGCAGTTCGGCGGGTCCGAAGCGTTCGACCAGCCGGCGCAGCGCCTCCGCCCGCGGGTCGAAGAACGGGGCGGCGACCGCGAGCGACGTGACGGGCGTCTTCGGCATCGGAAGCTGCTCGATGATCGGCCGTGCCGCCGTCGTCACCAGCACCGGCTGGCCGGGCGCCTGCGCCGCCGGACGGGCGGTGAGCAGCGCCGCGACCCGGTCGAGGCGTTCCCGACCGAGGTTCTCCACCCAGACCGCGGCGGGCAGTCGACGCAGCCAGGCAGCGAGATCATGGAACAGCTGCGGCACGGTCTGGCCTGCGCCGCGCAGCAGCGTCCAGACCTCGGCGTTGTGGTGCCAGCCGGACGGGGTGGCGTTGCCGGATCCGATGGCAACCACGGCGTCCGTCTCGGAGGCGATCACCACGAGCTTCGGGTGGAAGGCTCCGCCTCCCTTGCAGACGACCGGCAGGGCCAGGTAGTCGGCCCGGCGGGGTCCCTGGGTGAGCTGGTCGGCGTCATACAGAATGGTGGTGCGGGCGCGGACGGCCTGCGCCTCGCGTAGGCAGACGTCCTCGAAGAAGGACAGGTCACAGGTGTACGTGAGGACGAGGACCTCTTCGGCGTCGGCCAGCGGCCGGCCGCGCAGCAGCGCCGGCGGGGCGGCTCCCCGCAGGTCCTCCCACGACGTCACGACGTCACCTCGGTGGCGTGCGGTCCGGGGCGCCAGGTGCCGCCGTCGTGCGCGACCACACCCAGTTGCTGCATGACGTTGGTGAAGGTCGGCAGCCGGAGGGAGACCGCCCCCCGGCCTTCCCGGCCCTCCAGGCGCCACCGGTCGCCGACGCGGCGCAGCCGAGTGGGCAGGCGCAGTCCGTACCGGGTCCACTGCATCTTCTGCCGGCTCACCGATTCGGCGCGGTGGAATAGCGCGGCCGCGAGGTCGGAGACGGCCTGGGTCAGCGGGCGGTCGGCGTCGCGGTCGAGCCACGCGGCGACGTAGCCGGGTCCCAGGTCGTCGGAGAACGAGCCGACGAAGGCGTCCCGGGTGACCGGGTCGAGATGGTCCAGACGCCGGGCGCCGACGGCGAGCAGCCGCAGCATTCCCAGAACCGTCCAGTCGCCGGCGTCGAGCGCGTCGTCGTACAGGTCATGCTCGACCGGCAACGGGGTGCCGACGTGGTCGACCACTGGAGGGAGGCCGTCGACGAGCGACTCGCGGACGGTTGCGTCCGGAAGATCGTGGACGAACTCGGCGATCGCCTGCTCAAGGGTGCCGGTAGCGGACAACGGCGACACCAGCCGCGCCCAGATCAGCCGCCACGCCCAGACCGACCAGTTGCGCAGCAGCGCACCACGCCAGACGAGGGCATGAGTGTGCAGGTCCTCGCCCACCAACTCCAGCAGCCCCGGCCGGAAGCAGCACCATCGGTCCATGGACATGTCGATCGACTCCGCATCGACCCGCTCGCCGGTGAGCGCCCCAACCAGCAGCGAGGCGCTGCGCCGATGGGTCCTGGCGTGACCGGGGCGGCCCGAGTCGACGAAGTAGGCGTTCCGCACGCACGCGCCGTCGGGGGCGTCGCCGATGGCGCAGACGCACAGGTGTCGCAGGGCTTCGAGGTCCGCCACGGAGAGCGGCTTCTTCCGTTCCGCCACGCTCAGCACCTCGTCGAGGGCGGCGAGTTGGTCGGCGTCGGCTGCCGGCCCGGGCAGGGGAATCCGCCCCCCATCGGTGAGGCCGAGCACCGCCTCAATCCCCGCGTACGTCTGCAGGTAGCCGCCAGGCACTCGGCTGTACGCCTCCGCCACTCGACCAACATCTACGGCACGCTGCCGGTCCAGATCGGGCCGAATCGTGTTCACCCCGTGTACCCCGAAGGATCCCGCCCGTAGGTCGTGGTCGTCGTCCGTCTCGCCGTGCGCGACGGACACCGCGCCCAGCACCACCTCGGCGCGGCGGACCAGCGCGCGGAACCGTTCCAGGTCCGTTCTGTCGGTCCAGCCGCGCCGCTGCGCCTCGACCGCGAGACGGGCGTGCAGGGCCAGGTAACGGGCATGGGGGGTGGTGGTGATAACCCCGGGAATCAGCGCCGCGGCGTGCGTGCCGATCACAGTCTCGACGGCGAGCGGCTGGCGGCCGGTGTCCTCAGGAGTGTCGGGTTTGAGCGTCCACGCCGGACCGAGCACCGGGGTCACCAGCGCTTCCCCACGTTCGTCGGCTGGTCGATGAGGTTCACCGCGCTACGGAAGCAGACCGACCCGACGCGGCCAGCGAAGTGACGGATAGCCGACACGCTCGCGTTGTCAGCGGCGCAAGCGACGGGTGCAAGGGCCGTCGTGGTCGGCGCGGAGCACGCAGCGCCGGCCGCCGGGCATCAGCAGGTCGCAGAAGACCCGATGGCGTACGTTCTGGTGGTCCTCGGCGGAGACGGTGGTCTCCCCCGGGTCGGTCTGCGGCAGCACCGTCAGCCACCGGCCGATCACCCGGGCCAGGCGCTGCGCGGTGGGCAGGTCGGCGGCGACGACCGGCAGGTGGATGACGTACCGCTCGCTCATGCCTCGGGGCTCCGGTCGGCGCGGATGCGGTGCAGCCCGGCTCGGAGGACGGCAGCCTCCCGGCGGCTCGCGGCCAGGGCCGCGTAGACGGCGGCCATGTCGACGGCGACCCGGTCGAGGAAGGCGTACACGTGGTCGGGCTCAAGGCCGCGGCGTCCGAGGCCGACCGGCTTGAAGCGGCGCTCGCGCACCTGCCACGGCAGCAACGGGGTGTACGGCATCGCCGTGCCGCCGTAGGTCGGGCGTTGATTGCGGACGCTCATCTGCTGCCTGCCTCTCCTGTCGGATGGAAGGGGTGGGGCCACTCGCCCTCCCCGCACGCGCGGACCCACCCCGCCCTGTCACCGCAGCTTGCGACCAGCGGTAGGGCACCAGGGCCTTGGTAGTCATCGTGTGACAGTGCGCAGTGGAGAGGCAACGTTCCACAGCAGAATTCTTGACCCGGGCATTGACTTCTTTTACTGCAACCGATATGAGTTACGTGGTCGCGTTACGCAGTGTTGCGGGACGGAATCAGGGAGTGCTCGGGTGACAGAGGACGTGGGATCGACCGTGCCCCGGCGGCAGCTCGGGCGGCTGCTGCGCCAGTTCCGCACCGAAGCCGGGGTGACCCTGGACGCCGCTGCGGAGGCCCTCGAATACAGCCGACAGAAGATCTGGCGGATCGAGAGCGGGCTGGGGCCGGTGCGCGTGCTCGATGTCAAGGCAATGTGCGAGCTGTACCACGTGTCGCCGGAGATGACGGAGGCGATGCGGGGGCTGGCGGCAGAGACCAAGTCCAAGGGGTGGTGGCACGCGTACGGGGACGCGGTTCCGAGCTGGTTCGAGCTGTACGTCGGCCTGGAATCCGCCGCAGCCAAGCTTCGCCGTTACGACGAGTCCCTGATCCCCGGGCTACTTCAGACGCGGCAGTACGCGCAGGCCATCTACCGGCTCGACCGGCCAACATCCAGCGAAGAGGACCGGGAGCGAGCCGTTGAAGTACGGCTGCAAAGGCAGTCCCTCCTGACCCGCCGGCTGCCGGCGGCTCCTCAGGTGGACCAGATCCTCTCCGAGGCAGTCCTTCGTCGGGTCGTTGGCGGACCGAGGGTCATGACCGCTCAGCTCCGACGACTGCTTGAACTAGGCGATCTGGCGAACGTGTCGGTTCGGGTCCTTCCGCTGTCTGCCGGACCGCCGCCGGGTGCGGTCGCCGGATCGTTCGTGGTCCTCGACTTCCCCGCCACCAAGGGCGGTCGGGCAGCACCCGAACCATCCGTCGTCTACAGCGAGTCACTCACCGGAGCGCTTTACCTCGACAAGCCCGACGAGCTGCGGGCCTACGAAGACGCATGGAACGGCGTAGCAGCCCTCGCACTCGATGAGGGAGAATCCAGAGAATTGATCAAAAGGATCGTCGGGGAGATGCAGCATGACTGACCTGGCCGGTGCCATCTGGCGCAAGAGCACCCGGAGCGGCGGCAACGGCGGCGACTGCGTCGAGGTGGCCGACAACCTGCCCGGAGTCGTCGCCGTCCGCGACTCCAAGAACCGGCACGGGGCACATCTCAGTTTCACCCCGTTGTCTTGGATCAGCTTCGTGACGCAGGTCAGCACCACCGGCTTTACAGGCAACAAGCGAGGTTGATGTCGGGCGAGGGCGCCAACCAGAGGACCCTCGCACCACCGTGGTCGACGGCCGGACGGACCACCTATGGGAAAAGCTTCCCTCCTGCGATCGGTGCCGACAGGAGAGGTGAAGGCCGCCAACCAGGCAGCTTCCCAGGCCCGTCGAACGACCAGCGATCGGCCGCTCGGTCAATGTCACTGGCGTTACCTGTCGCCAACATGACAGAAAAGCGGATGTTCGCCACCTCGCCGATACCGTCTACGGGACTGCGGGCGGGACGCCGCGCGAAAAACCTGTGGGGACAGCACATGACCGCTCCCGGCCACCCGAGCCAGAATCAGCCATACTCGGGGCCTCCCAACGGATGGCCCCCGCCGTACGGGCCACCGCCCACAACGGTGTTCCCACCCGTGCCCCCTTCGGGCAAGCGACCGGCCTGGCTCATCCCAACGCTGACTGGCGTTGCTGCCACGGTTGCTCTCTGCTGCGGCATTCCCCTGATCGGCGCGGTGTTCAGCGATCCGAAGCCGGCGAGCGTGTCATCGAGCAAAGGTCCGGCCGCACCTCCGGCCGCCGAGCCGACCCCGGCTGCCTCGGCATCCACGGCACCCGCTCCCGCAACTACGGCCGCCACCCCGTCGAAGCCCAAGCCCAGCCCGCCCGAGTCCGCCGGACCGAAGGTGTACCGCGTCGGTGACAAGGTTCGTGGGGGCGACTTCGAGTTCACGGTCAACGGCATCAAGTGCGGCATCTCCCAGGTCGGTGACTCGTTCCTCAACCGCAAGGCGCAGGGCACCTACTGTCGGATCAACATCACCGTGAAGAACGTGACCAAGTCAGCCCACCTCTTTCACGCCGACGGCACGGTGACGGCGCAGGACGCCTCCGGCCGGGAGTACGACGCCGACGGCGAAGCCGGGATCTACGGCAACAGCAACGGCAGCGGCTTCCTTGATGAGATCAACCCCGGCAACTCCGTGCGAGCAAACGTCTACTTCGACGTGCCCAAGGGCACCAAATTGACGAGCATCACGTTCGATTCAGGGCTGTTCACCCTCGCCCAGGATGCTGTCGTTAGCCTCTGAACGGTCCGCCCTGGGATTGCCGGGGCCCGACCTTGTCAGCATGCTGGCCGGCGCTGAGTCGGCGATCACGCTCCCACTGACGTCGCCGCACGGAGTGTCGAGCCACAACGACAGCTCAGGGGGGCCTGGTGACAACGCCCTCCATATGGGAAGGTGCTCGTTCATCCGTTAGCCCTCCGCGCTGAAGCGCCGGATTCGGAGGTTCGCATGCCGTTCCAGGCGCCCATCACGATCGCCACCGCGCTCGAGCGGATGGCGCGGCACGACTATGTCCTCCCCGCGATCCAACGCGAGTTCGTCTGGGGACCTGACCGGATCTGCAAGCTGTTCGACAGCCTCATGCGTGGCTACCCGATCGGCTCCTTCCTGTTCTGGAAGGTCAACGGGGACAAGGTCAAGTCCTACACGTTCTACGACTTCGTGCGGACCTATCACGCGAAGAACTCGCCGCACTGCCCGACCCTCGACGTCGAGCGGGGCAGGGACGTGACCGCCATCCTCGACGGCCAGCAGCGACTGACGGCGCTCAACATCGGCCTCCGCGGCTCGTACGCCGAGAGGCTGCCGAGGATGAGAGTGAACAACCCCCTCGCCTACCCGACGAAGCGGCTCTACATCAACCTGCTGGCCCGGGGCGACGATGACGAGCTGGAGCTTGCGTACCACTTCCGCTTTCTGACCCCCGATGAGGCCAAGGCCCGCGACGGGGCCACGTTCTGGTTCCCGGTCTCGGAGATCCGGAGCATCAGCGAGGGCGACCAGGTCTTCGACATCACCGCTCACCACGAGCTACCCAACGCCGCCGGACGGGTGCTCTTCAAGCTCTACGAGGTCGTGAAGCGCCAGACGCTGATCAACTACTTCGAGGAGGAGGACCAGAGTCTGGAGAAGGTGCTCAACATCTTCATCCGGGTCAACAGCGGCGCGGTCCCCCTCTCCTTCAGCGACCTGCTGTTGAGCATCGCCACCTCCCAGTGGCGAGAGCGGGACGCGCGGGAGGAGATCCACGCGCTCGTTGACGACCTCAACCGCACGGGGCAGGGCTTCAACATCGACAAGAACAGCGTGTTGAAGAGCGGCCTGGTTCTGTTGGGTAGGAACGACATCCGGTTCAGGGTCGACAACTTCGACCGCCACACGATGCTCGCCATGGAAGAGGGCTGGGACGACATCGAGCGAGCGCTACGACTCGCCGCTCAGCTACTCAGCGATTTTGGCTTCTCCTCCGCCACGCTGCCCGCCAACAGCGTGATCATCCCGCTCGCCCACTACGCACACCTCCGCCGCCTCGACACCGGCTACCTGCGCCGGGCGGCCGACGCACAGGACCGAGCGGAGATCCGCCGATGGCTGCTTCGGGCCGTGATCAAGGGTGGCGTCTGGGGCAGTGGGCTCGACACGCTGCTCGGTGGGCTCCGAGCGGTGCTGGACGCGGAGGCACGCACCGGATTCCCCCGTGAGTCGCTCGAACGGGAGATGTCCCGACAAAGCAAGCCCCTCCGCTTCGATCCACTCGAGATTGACGATCTGCTCGACCTCAAGTACGGAGCGACGAAGACCTTCGCACTGCTGGCGCTGCTCTATCCGGGCATCGACGTACGCAACGCGTTCCACGTCGACCACGTATACCCACGCAGCAGATTCACTGCAGCTCGGCTGCGCGCTGCGGGGATCGATGACCAGGACATCTCCGCCTACCTCGATCGCGTCGACCGGCTGGCGAACCTCCAACTCCTGGAGGGTACGGAAAACGTCGACAAGCGGGCTGCCCTGCCCTGGGAGTGGGCGCAAAGGGCCTACCCCGATCCCGCCGCTCAGTCCGGTTACCTGTACCGCAACGATCTCGGCGAGTTGCCCCCGCTGACCGACTTCCTGGAGTTCTACGACCGGCGGCGAGCGCTGATGCGCGAGCGTCTCCTCGACCTTCTCGGGGTGGATCCGTCCGCGGTCGCCGAGACGCGGGATCAGGGGGACGGCACCACGCGTCACGCCTCGACGGAGGACGCGTCACACATACGCCGGGTCCAGCGCCGCGACATCGGCGCCCACATCATTTCGGCCTTTTCCTCACTAGCACCGGGCGTGTTCCTGACGATCAACGAGATCAGAAACCACCGCAGCGACGAGTACGGCGACGAGTTCCCGTCAGCGGGGGCGATCTCGGCCCGACTCTTTCCCCTCACGGGAAGATGCACCGTGCCCGGTGTCGAGCCAGGCGTAAACGAGCGCGGCGTACGGGGTGCCAGAAAGGCGTAGGTCGGGCGGTAGTCAGCGCTCTATACGCATCGAATCGTCGCCCAGCCGGTTGAGGTGATCCAGCAGCGCCTCCACCTCAGCGGCAGCGGCTGAATGCGATCCGTACTGCCGGCACACGTCCCGCCGGAGGCGCTCGAGCTGGCGACGTGCGTCGGTCACTTCGCCGACACCGGCGGCGAGCATGGCGATCTGCTGCCGTAGCGCGAACAGCTCTGAAGAATCCTGCGACAATACCTGCTGCTGCTCGGCGAGCAACGATCGCAGCTCGGCAAGCGCGGACGTTGCCTCGCCCAGCTCCGCCTGACACACCGCCGCCTGCTGCCGGCACTGCCAGATCAGCTCCTGGTCGGGGACCGGGCGTTCCCCCAGGTCGGGAATGAGTCGTTGGAACTCTGGTAGCGCCTGCCGGAACGCGCCGGCGAGGACGTACAGGCTGGCGAGGTTGAGCCGCAGCTCCAGGATCCTCGGCTGCTTGGCACCGTGCCCGTTTCTGACCGGACGCAGCGCCGTTTCGAGTAGTTCGGCGGCCTGGGTAAACCGCTCATCCTCGGCGAGCTCCCAGGCGCGTTCCTCGACCTCGGTCAACTCGTCGAGGGACAACGGCTCGACAACCTCTGGCGCCGAGCGCGGCCGGACGATGTCCACCCTGGTCGGCGCCAGCGGCGCGCGGGGCGGTAGAGGACCGAACGGATAACGGTGAGGCATGGTGGGATCGACGGACTGCCCGTCCGCGACCGTCACCGCCAAGTCGTCGGCCACGCCGGGCTCGACCACTCCGAGCGGCGCCAGAAGCTCGTACACGTCGGCGGCGGACCCGGGCCGCTCTTGCGGGTCCTTGGCGAGCAGGTGCGCGACGAGCCGCACGAGACCGTCGGGCACACCGGCGCGGTGGTCGGTGACCGACGGAATGGGGTCGTTCATGTGTCGGTGCAGCAGGCCGAGCGCGCTCTCCGCGCGGTACGGCGGCTCGCCGGTCAGCAGCTCGAACAGCACGCAGCCCAGCGCGTAGAGGTCGGCTCGGGGCCCGACGGCGCTGTTGAGCGCCTGTTCCGGCGCCATGTAGGTGGGCGTGCCGAGGGTATGGCTCGTGACGGTCAGCCGGGGCACGTCCGGACCGAGCAGCGCGGCCACCCCGAAGTCGAGGACTTTGACCGATCCGGTCGGAGTGACCATCAGGTTCTGCGGTTTCAGGTCGCGGTGCACCAGGGAGGCGGCATGCGCGACGGCGAGCACCGAGCATATCTGCGCACCGATGGCGGCTGCCCACGGCACGGCGAGCCGACCGCGCTCGGCAATGAGGTCGGAAAGGAGCAGGCCCGGTACGAGCTGCATGACGATGTAGACGTCGTCGCCGTGGTGGCCGACGTCGTGGACGCTTGGCACCCCGGGGTGGTCCAGCCGGGCGGTGACGCGGGCTTCCCGCATGAACCGTTCGACCGCGTTGTCCCGCTCGTTCTCAGGGATGGTCAGCTTACGGAGGAACTTGATCGCGACGGGCCGGTCGAGCTTCTCGTCGAAGCCGCCCCACACCTCCCCCATGCCGCCATGGCCGAGCGGGTACGTCAGCTCGTACCGGTCGGCGACGCGCTCCTGCGCCCGCATCAAGCCCCCACTGTGCGTCGCTGTCAATTGCAGTTGTCGATGCTGTTAATGCTTGCCGCCGTACAAGTCATTCAGCTCGTTATAGGCGTCGAGCACCGCCGTCGTCTCGTCTGCCAGTTGTTCACTGGCACCGGAGGGGCCGGCCATGAGGTCGGTGGACAGCTCGGCAAGCGCCTTCTCGGTCCGCTGCAGGGTGACATCCAGGTCCTGGTCCCGGATGAACCTTTCGCCAGACTCGGCAGCGGCGGTCAGCTGCGCGACAAGCTTCGCGAGGTCGCCGTTGACCTCCTCCCACAGCGCATCTGCCTGCTGCCGCTGGTGCATGAGGTCGCGATGGGCACGGCTCGACTCGTCCGAGGCGTGCGTCTCGTGCCGTCGCAGGTCGTCGCGAACCGCCCGGACGTCCTGCTTGCGAGCGAGGGTCTTGGCACCGTCCCACAGGGCCTGCGCCAGCAGTTCCCCGGCCTCGTTCGGTTCCACCAGCTCGTCGAGCTCAGGAAGCGTGCGACCAACTCGCTCGGCGAGCTTGACCAACGCCCGGAACGTCCGCTGCTCCTGCGGGGTGCTCAGCACCCGGTGGATATCGGGGAAGCTGCGCATGCTCGGCGTCCTGACTCTGCCCGGCTGCTCGGCCCTGACCGAGCCGACGATCGCCACCAGGGAGAGCACGAGCCCGCCCGAAATGAGCAACCCGGCGTACGCCCCGCCGCCGGCCATGCACAGTCCACCGAAGACGACCGCGACCAGCATGATCTGCTGGGCGGCCCTGCGGCTCGCGGCCTCCCGGGTCATGGGGGCTTCGGGGGTGGTGTCGGTGACGCTGCCCCACTCGTGCACGCGGGATCGACCGCTGACTCCCACCTCGGTCAACGCAACCGCGGTGGTCTTCGCGTCACTGGCGATCCACAGGTGGACGTAGTTCTCTGACGACGCCAAGAGGACGTTGCCTTTCTCGAGGGGTCCGGCAGACCACTCCTCAGGTGGTCTGAGCGCTCAGGCAATGCCCTTGCGGCGGCGGATCATCTGGTACGCCTGCCGGCGCGCGAACTGGTTGAGCTGCGAGCGCAGGCCCTCGTCGTCGAGGTAGCGCTGCATCAGCTTGCCGTTGTCGTCGTGCCGGGACAGGATCACGTCCTCGATGCGCTTGTCACAGACCACACCGAAGTTGCTCTCGTCGTTGACCATGGCGGCGGCTTCGAGAGTGCCGTCCTCAGCCAGCGCGACGATCTGCTGTTCGACCCAGACCTTGTCTGACTCGCCCAGCCCGATGCCGAACTTGTCGTTGAACGCGTCGATCAGCTCCGACAGCGCGACCTTGTCCGGGTCGTGCTGCCGGCCCGCTCCCCCGCCCACGAACCCGGGCAGCAGCTGCTCGCCCTCGGGTGACAGCGACGCGTCGTGCTCGCCGGTCTTGCTGACCCGCAGGTGGGTCAACTCCACCTCGCCGATGTCCACCGACGGGTCCTGCCGCCTGGGCAGCCGGTTGAGCAGCGCACGCCCGTAGAGGTAGAGCCGTTCCAGGTCCTCGTCGTGGTATGGCACGACCTGGCTGAGGAACGCGTACATCCGGGTGTAGTCGCGCAGCGCGGACCGGAACGTGTCGGCCGCCTCGGCGTCGTCGGCGGCCAGGGCGTTGTAGCGGTTCACGGCCGGCTCGGTGAAGCGGTAGAGGGCCGCGTGCGCCCGCTGGAGGCCGGTGTCGCTGGTGGCCTTGCCCTCGGCGGCGAGCAGCGCCTCGGCGTACGCCTGCATCTCCGATTCGACCAGCAGGGCGTAGCCCATGACGGCGTGCTGGGCGGTGTAGAGCAGGTTGGGGTCGGTGGGGGTGGTGGCGGCCGTTTCGAAGTACGGCTTGAACTGCTCGGCGATGTCGCCGGCCTCGTTGACGAAATCGAGGACGAAGACGTCACCCTGGGCCTTGAGCGGATGGGTGCGGTTGAGCCGGGAGAGGGTCTGCACGGCGGCGACGCTCTTGAGCAGCTTGTCCACGTACATCGTGGTGAGCAGCGGCTGGTCGAAGCCGGTCTGGTACTTCTCGGCGACGACCAGGAGCCGGTACTCAGTGTCCTGCTTGGCCTTCGGCGTGCCGGCGTACTTGTCGTCGGCGGCGGTGTAGGCGAACCGCTCGGGCAGCTCACCCTCGCTGAACCCGTTGATCCGCGGCTCGGTGTGTTCGACGCCGTCGACGTTCAGGTCGCCGGAGAAGGCGACCAGTGAGTCACAGCCGACGTAGCCCTGCATCTCGACGTACTTCTTGATGGCGGTGTGCAGGCGGACGGCGGCCTCGCGGGAGCCGGTTACCACCAGGGCCTTAGCCCGACCGCCGAGGCGCGGCGCGGTGTGCTTGCGGAAGTGCTCGACGATGATTTCGGCCTTCTGCACCTGCATGGTGGGGTGCAGGCTGGCGAAGCGGGCCAGCTGCGACCCGGCCTTCTTCGGATCGACCTCCGGGTCGTCGGGGTTGGCGTTGGCCAGCTTCCAGTATGACTTGTAGGTCACGTAGTTGCGCAGCACGTCGAGGATGAAGCCCTCGTCGATGGCCTGGCGCATCGAGTAGGTGTGAAACGGCTGCGGGTTGCCGGTGACGGGGTGCGGCGTGCCGAACAGTTCGAGGGTCTTCGGCTTGGGCGTGGCGGTGAACGCGAAGTACGACAGCGTCTCGTGCCGGCCGCGGGCCAGCGCGGACGCGGTGAGCAGGTCACCCGACTCGTCCACGTCGTCGCTACCGAGCTTGAGCAGTACCTTCTTCAGCGCGGCGGCCGAGTCGCCGGACTGCGACGAGTGCGCCTCGTCGACGATGACCGCGAACCGCTTGCCACGCAGCCCCTGCACCTTGTCGAGGATGTACGGGAACTTCTGCATGGTGGTGATCACGACCTTCGCCGTCTCGCCCTGGAGGGCGGCGGCGAGCTGGGCGGAGTCCTTGTCGATCCGCTGCACCACGCCCGGCACATGCTCGAACTGGAAGACCGTGTCCTGCAACTGCCGGTCCAGCACCACCCGGTCGGTGATGATGATGACCTTGTCGAAGACTGGCTCGTTGGGGCGCAGTCCCTTGGCCCGGGCGTCCTCGTCGAGCGCGGACGCGGTGTGCAGGCTGGAGAGCCGGTGGGCCAGCCAGGCAATCGTGTTCGACTTGCCCGACCCGGCCGAGTGCATGACCAGGTAGTTGTGACCGGAGCCGTTGCGGGCGGCGTGGTCGGCGAGGTTGGTCACCGCGTGCCACTGGTGGTAGCGCGGGAAGATCAGGTTGCCGGAGTCCTTGTCGGTGTGCAGGAACCGCCGGACCAGGTCCATCCAGGTGTCCGGGTGCCAGATCTGCTCCCAGAGGTAGGAGCTGCGGTAGCCCTTGTCGCCGGCGGGCGGGTTGCCGGCGCCGCCGGAGACGCCCGGCCCGTCGGAGCCGGTGTTGAAGGGCAGGAACCGGGTCTTGGCGCGGGCCAGCTTGGTCGTGACGAAGACCAGGTCGGGATCGACGGCGAAGTGCACGAGGGTACGCCTCGCGAAGAGCAGTTCCTTCGGGTCGCGCGTCTCGCGGTACTGCTTCTTGGCGTCCTCGACGGTCTGACCGGTAAGCGGGTTCTTCAGCTCTGCGGTGGCGAGTGGGATGCCGTTGACGAAGAGGACCAGGTCGAGGGTGTTGTTGTTCTGCCTCGAGTAGGCGAGCTGGCGGGTGACGGTGAGACGGTTGGCGCGGTAGAGCCTGAGCGCGTCGTCGGTGATGGCGTGAACGGGTTTGAAGTATGCCAGGCGAATCAGGACGCCCTTGTCCTTGACGCCCCGACGGAGGGCGTCGAGGGGACCGCGCTCGTCGATCTGCTTGGCGAGGTACTGGGCGAATTGCCGCTGCGCCTCGTCCGGGTTGTTCCCGTGGTACGCCAGCAACTTCGCCCACTCAACCGGCTGGGTTGCTCCAATGAACGCAAACAGTTCAGCGGTGTCAAGCCCTACCTGCCGGTCGTAGTTGCTGGGCGAACCGCGCAGCCAGCTCGAGCCGAAGAGGCGGTCCTCGATTGCCGCCTCGAACGGCTGCTCTTGATGAACCGGGCTCATACGTCCATCCCCCGCGCCGTCGTCACGTCGATCTGCCCAGTTACGGCGGCAGTAATTATCGCCTGTCGCCGCTCCACAAGCAACTCGTCCTGCTTCTGCATTTCAACTACTGATTTCTCAATCGGTTCGATGGCTCGGTCGATCTCGGACACAATGCGCTTCTGGTCCGCAGGCGACTTTCGCGGTACTGGCATCGCTTTCATAGCAGCAACGTTAAAGTGGGACTGAATACTGCCTACGGCGAACTCTGCGACTCGCCGCTTCGCGTAGCTCGAATTCAGCAGATACTCGGCGAACCTTGGTGCCAGGAACGGCCCCGGTCGAACAATCACTAGATCGATACAGTTGGCGCCATCGAACTCTGGTGTGACGACGGCGGCAGCACCTGCTTGGCCGGTGCGCACGACCACCAGGTCGCCCGCTTTCAGCCGAGACTTACGGTGAACAAGGTGCCCCTCGTGGCTGATTTGCACAAGATCCTTATCGTCAATCCTGCCGGGCTTGACGTTGATCCCGCGTAGCGCGGGCACTCCATCGCTCTCCACATACCAGGCAGCGGGAGTGATGACAATTCCAACGCTGACCGAGTCAACAAGATGCTTGAGCGGAATCAACTGGTGGGCGTTCCGCTGATCGCCGATCAGGTGCTCAATAACTCGCTCGCGCTTCAGCCGAAGGAGTTCTTGCATGCGACTTCGCGCTACACGCACTCGGTCCATGCGGCTGGTCTCTGCGTCGAGGAAGTCGGCGACGCGCCTTTGTTCATCCAATGGCGGCACGTCCAAAACCAAGTTTTGGAATTTGCCAGCACTGAAGTTTTCGATAGTGGACCGTACAGCGCCCGCTTGGATCTGATCCCAATACGGCCTCGACTCTGTCCAATAAGCAACGAATCGCGGGTCTATATCCGAGCGCGGCCGGAAGCGCACGAGGTAACCAGCAAAACAGGCTGGCGAAGAACCGCTGTGCAAGTATGACTTGCCAATGGTTCCGGCCGCACTAAGCAATAGATCCCCATGGCGGAGAGACGCCTTGGCCGCGACCGATGGGGGGAGCGACTTGAAAACATCTGAACGGAGGTTCCGAGCGTCAGCAATGTCAGTCGTCCGCACATATCGAGGCCAGGATGGATCGTCATAGGCGCCGGCTTCGCCGAGGCCGTTGCGAATTGGAACTTCCGCAAGGTATTTGAGTCGGGTGCGCCGCCAGGTCACGTCGTCACCTCGGCGAGCAGGGCTTGAATCTCCGCCTCAATTGCCTTGATCTCAGCGTCGATTTCTGTCAAGGGACGCGGCGCATGATAGACGTAGAAATGGCGGGTGAAGGGGATTTCGTACCCGATCTTCGTTTTGGGTTCGTCGATCCACGCATCTGGGACGTGCGGAAGGACCTCCCGGTTGAGGTACTCATAAATGTCTTCGCCCAGCGGCACGTTCTCGTTATCGCGCAAATCGGCGTCCGCCAGCGGCTTGCCCTTGCGATCGGTCTGCACTTCCCCCTCTGGGTCGCTGACCGAGAACGCCTCCCACACCGCCTTCTCCACCGCCGCCGGCAGCTTCCCCAGCCCGTTTAGCTTCATCGCGAACCCAGCCCGAGTCGCAGACGACGTACCAATCAGCGACTTCGCCGCCGCCAGCAGCGACTCCCGCTCGGCATACTTGAGCACCGGCCGCGCCTCCGCGAGCAGCGCCACCGTCTCCTCGGTGACCTCGAACCGCAGCCGCAGCGGTCGCTCAACAGTGATCCGCTGGTAGCCGAAGTCCGTGGTTTTGAAGACCTTCACCTTGGCATGCTGCGGGTGCTCCGGGTCATGCGCAATGGACAGCGCGTCTACGTACGCCCGGGTCAGCTCGGTGATGTGCTCGTCGGTGAGCATCTTGCGCTTGTCGCCGAGGCTCTTGCGCATCTTGGTCCAGTAGTCGCGGCCGTCGAGCAGCACGACCTTGCGCTCGCGGGCCGGATCCTTGCGGTTGGTGAGGATCCAGAAGTACGTGGAGATGCCGGTGTTGTAGAAGAGCTGGTCGGGCAGCGCGACGATGCCCTCCAGGAGGTCATTCTCCAGAATCCAGCGGCGAACCTCCGACTCCCCCGACCCGGCAGCTCCACTGAACAGCGGCGAGCCGTTGAAGACGATTGCCAGCCGGCTACCGCCGTCCTCCGGGCGCTTCATCTTCGAGATCATGTGCTGGAGGAAGAGCAGCGAGCCGTCATTGATGCGGGGCAGCCCGGCACCGAACCGACCAGCGTGGCCGCGGGCGGCCTCGGCCTTGATGTAGTTCTCGACCTTCTTCCACTCCACGCCGAACGGCGGGTTGGCGAGCATGTAGTCGAAGCGCTCGGTCTCGTGGCCGTCCTGGCTGAACGAGTTGCCGTAGGCGATCTTCGTCGGGTCGCCGCCCTTGAGCATCATGTCAGAGCGGCAGATCGCGTACGTCTCGCCGTTGAGCTCCTGCCCGTACACCTCGACAGTGGCGTGCGGGTTGTGGGCGTGAATGTGGTCCTGGGCCTCGCTGAGCATGCCGCCGGTACCGCAGGCCGGGTCATAGACCTTGCGGACGATGCCCGGGGTGACCAGGTCGTCCTCGTCGGGCGCGAGCAGCAGGTTGACCATCAGCTTGATGACCTCGCGCGGGGTGAAGTGCTCACCGGCGGTCTCGTTGCTGATCTCGGAGAAGCGGCGGATCAGCTCTTCGAAGACGTAGCCCATCTGGTGGTTGGAGACCACGTCGGGGTGCAGGTCGATGTCGGCGAACTTGGCGACCACCTGGTAGAGCAGCCCGGCCTCGGCGAGGCGGCTGATCTGGGTGTCGAAGCCGTACTTGTCCAGCACGTCCACCGCGCCGGGCGAGAAGCCGCCAACGTAGGCCCGCAGGTAGGTCGCGACGTTGTCCTGGTCGCCGAGCAGCTTGCGGAAGGACATCTCGCTGGTGTTGTAGAACGACAGCCCTGCGGTCTTCCGCAGCACCGGGTCCATGTTCTGGACGCCCAGCTCCTTGAGCTGCCTGTGCCGGGCGAGCACCGCGTCCTTCGTCGGCTCCAGCACGCAGTCGAGCCGGCGCAGCACGGTCAGCGGCAGGATCACGCGGCCGTACTCGGACTGCTTGTAGTCACCGCGCAGTAGGTCGGCCACCGACCAGATGAAGTTCGCGAGCTCTTGGTGCTTGTTGCTCACCAGGTTCCTTTCGATAGCAAACAGACAAGGATTATGGCCGCTCGTCTGCATCGTTGTAGTCCCCCACCCGGCGTAGATGAGGGGCCTTATCCGTCAGCGGCGCACGGCCGCCCGTTCGTTACGTCCTTGGCCGCTTTCGGCTGGTTCGCTGGCCGGGTCGGAGTGCGCCGCGAGCCAGGCCATCGGCGGTGAGCTGCACCAACTCCGCGCCCAGCGACGCCGCTTGTCGGATTGCCGACTCAAAGGCGTCGAGGCGCCGGAACGCCTCCCCGTGCGCCCGCTGCTCGTCCAGTGACAGCCGCCGTACCTGCGCCCGCCGAATGTCGAACCGCAGCGTCCCCGACAGGCTCGACGCCTGCTTCTCGTTGGCTGAGGTCCGCAACTGCCCGGCGAGGAACCACGAGTCCAGCGCGGCCGGATTGGGTCGCAGCAGGTAGAGGTTGCGCCCCAGCAGTGCTCCCTCGGCGGTGACCACCCGGGCGGTGAGCTGCCGGGCAATCATCGGCACCACCACGTCCCCGACCGCGAGGGCGATCTTCTGGCCGTACCGGTCGTCGATCCGGCCCGACGCCTCGCTGCCCGCCAGCACGTCCTGCACGGTGAGCACCGACGGTCCTTCAGGTGACGGCTCGGATGAGCCGGCCCGGACCGGCCCGATCAGTTGAAGCGCACCGGCCCGCGCCAGCTCGCCCACCGTGAGGAACTGCCCGTCCGCCTCGTCCGGCGCGGGCGTGACCTGTGGCATCAGCGCCGACAGCTCCCCCACGACGGCGGCCAGCCGCTCCCTGGTCCGTACCAGATGCTCTCCCGACGCCTCGACCCCGACGGCGGGTTGCCGGCGCGCGGGGGTGAGGTCGACCTCCTCGTCGAGCAGTTCGATGACCGGGACCGCCCGCGCGAAGCCGGCCTCCTCGACCTCGACATCGGGCGCGGCGGCGAAGGCCCGCCACGCCGCCAGCACGCGCGAGGCGGTCTCGGCCAGCTCGCCGCCGGCCGCGTCAACCAGCAGCGCCCGCGCCGGTGGCGGCGCGTCGGTGGCGGCGCGCCGCAACACCCACAGGTGCAGCGGTACGCCGTGCGGCGCGGCCACCCCCGGCGGGAGCGCGATCACGGCGCGCAGGTGGCCCCGGCGCAGCAGCTCCCCGCGGATCCGTTTGCCGGCCCGTCGGCTGGCCACCGCGGGCGGCATCAGCAGTACGGCGTGTCCGCCGACCCGCAGGTGCGCGAGGGCGTGCTGCGCCCAGGCCAGCTCCGGCTCGGTACGGGGTGTGGTGCCGACGATCCAGCGTGGGTCGTGACCGAGTTCCTCGTCTCCCCAGTTGGTGGCGCCGAACGGTGGGTGGCAGACGACGGCGTCGACGGCGCGACCGGCGAAGGCGTCGGCCCGCAACGAGTCCCCGGTGCACACCTCCCCGGATACGTCCCGCAGGGCCAGCCACAGCCCGGCGAGCCGGGCCAGGTCCTCGTCGAGTTCCTGCCCGTATGCAGAGGTGCAGCCGGCGCGGACGGCGGCCCGAAGGATGGCGCCGGAGCCGGCGGCCGGGTCGAGGACGGCGCCGCCGCCGACGCCGGCGAGCCCGACCATGAGGTCGGCCAGGTCGTCGGGAGTGGCGAATGAGCGACCGGGGCCGGGTGCGGAGAACCGCTGCCACAGCTGGTCGAACGCGCCCTGTGGGCCGAGTTCGTCGGCGAGGGCGTCGACGTCGGGAAGCAGGGACGCGAGGTGCGGATCGGCGGGTCGGCGGGGGCGTTCGCCGCGTTGGCGGGCCAGCAGCAGGGCGCCGACGGCGGCAAGGCCGGCGGCCGGGGATTCGCTGGCCGCGACGAGACGCTGCCAGAGCCGGTCGGCAGTGGAGAGCTCGGGGAGCTTGCCCTGAGCGCGCAGCCACTGCTCGACCTGGATCAGGTCGAACTCGGGGCTCGCCGGAGTGCCCCCCACGGGGGCGGGGAAGTCGGCGTGCCGTTTGCGCCAGTTGCTGACCGCGGCCCGACCGACTCCGGCGAGCCGGGCGATCTCCGCAGCCGTGATGGTCGGGGTCTCCTGCACCTCCGAAGTGTGTCACACCTGTCAAGCATCATTCGTGTTGACACTGTTCACAGATGATGCTCTTATTGACGCCGCAACGTTCACACCAGGAGGAAAACGATGCGTAGGACCACGACTCTCGCCCTGATCGCCACCGGCCTCGTCGCGCTGGGCTGCGGCTCCGGTGCCACCGAGACGTCCAAGAGCTCCGGCGACGGCGGCAAGGGCGAGGACGCCCCGGCGAAGACGGCGAAGATCGGTCAGCCGGCCCGCGACGGCAAGTTCGAGTTCACGGTGAAGTCCGCCAAGTGCGGCGTCGCCAAGGTCGGCACCGACATGCTCGGCGAGAAGGCGCAGGGCCAGTTCTGCCTGGTCACCGTCAACGTCAAGAACATCGGCAAGGAAGCGCAGATGTTCGACGGCAGCAGCCAGAAGGCGTACGCGGCCGACGGCACCGAGTACTCCGCCGACGGCGGCGCCGCCATCTACGCCAACAAGAACGCCGAGACGTTCCTCAACGACATCAACCCCGGCAACCAGGTCAGCGGCGTCGTCGTCTTCGACATCCCGAAGAACGTCAAGCTCACCAAGCTCGAGCTGCACGACTCGCCCTTCTCCGGCGGCGTTGACGTCGCGCTCGGCTGACCTTCCCCATCCGCACCGGGGCGGGCACCGATCCGCCCGCCCCGGCATGCCCGGCTGTTCACACGCCCACTGTTCACAGAGGAGTCCTGCCGTGACCGACCCGACCACCCCGATGCCGGCGGGCGAGCCCGCCGACCCGTCGCAGCCCCCGGTCCCGCCCAGTGGCGACCCGACGTCCATCCCTGCGGGTGGCATGCTGCTCGGCGCGCCTGTCCCGGCCACGCCTGGCCGGCGGTCCCACGTCCGAGCGTGGGCGGTAGGCGGGATCGCCCTGGTCATCGCCCTCTGCTGCGGCGGTGCGGTCATCGGGGCGGTGAGTAGCGATGACGGCAAACCCTCGACCGGCGCGAGCGGCCAGGGCTCCAGCAGCCCCACCCCCGCTGCCACGACGGCGTCGCCGACCACCGCGGCCCCGACGACGGCGGCTCCGACCAGCGCCCCGCCGACGACGGCGGCTCCGACCACGACCCCGCAGGCGCCCAAGCCCAAGGTGATCAAGGGGCGGGGTGATGACGTGGTGCGGATTCCCGAGCTGACCGATCTGGCCGTCGTGAAGTTCACCTGTCGATGCAGCGGCAACACCGTCCTGCGCAGCGACGGGCCCGACGGCCTGCTGGTCAACGAGATCGGCTCGTACAGCGGTAAGCGCTGGATCAACCTTGAGGACGGCGCTCTCACCACTCAATTCGAGGTCGAGGCGACGGGCAGTTGGACCCTGACCGTCGGATCGGTCGACCAACTGGCCACCAAGGCCCTCTCGGGGAAGGCGTCGGGGAAGGGCGACAACGTCGTCGTCCTCGGCGGAGACGCCAGCGCGGTGAAGATCACCCACTCCCGGGGCAGCTCCAACTTCGCGGTGCACGCCTACTCCCTGGAGACCGGCGAGGGCGGCCTGCTGGTAAACGAGATCGGCGGTTACTCGGGAGTCCGTCCGCTGGCGGCGCCCGCGCTCGTGCAGGTGACGGCCGACGGCAACTGGACCATCGCGCCCGCTTGATTCGTCTACGCCATCAGCTCTGTAGCGCGCAACAAGCCCTCCCTCCCCCATAAGACGTCAGGAGGCGTCGTGCGTCCCGATGAGTTCCTCCGCGCCCTGACCCAACTCCCCCCTCCCCTGCACGACCGCGCCGTCGCCCTGCGCGGCTACGCCCGCGCCACCCGCTGCGACGACTGCCAGCGCATCGGCGACGCCGTCCGTCTCGCCCTCACCGCCGCCCACTACGACGAGCTGACCTCCGCCGGCGAACTGCTCGACACCGCCGAACGCCTCGCCGCCGCGCACACCGTCCACCGCCGGCCCGGCCAGGACCAGCAGCGTGGCCGCGGCCGGGTGGTCCGCTGGGCGACGGCGTCCGCGCCGCTGGTGGCCGCGACCGACGCCAGCTGGAAGGGCCGCGTCGGCGGCATCGGGTACGTCGTCAGCGACGGCCACTACGGCCTGCTCGGCCGGGGCACAGGCCGGCTCGACCCGACCGGCGCCTCCCGCGTGCTGATCAACGAGCTGCGCGCGGTCGACTACCTGCTGACCGGGTACGACGAGGCGCCGGTGGGCATGACGGTGCTGCTGGACTGCCTCGCCGCCCTGCGCTACCTGCACCGCTGGCAGGCTGGCGAGACCAATGCGATGCCGGCCGGCTACAGCCTGCGGGAGCGCCGCTGGTCGGACCAGCCCACGCTGGTCCGGCTCGCCGAGCAGGTGGCCCGCCGCCCCGACCTGACGTTCGCGCACGTCAAGGGGCACAGCGGCCACGCCCTCAACGAGGCCGCCGACGGCCTGTCGCACATGGCCCGCCGGCAGCGGGAGGAGTCGTTCGACCTGCGTCCTCGGGCGCACGACCTGGTCGACGCGTTCCTGCGCGACTGGCACGCGAACGCCACGCTCTGACCGCTCGCCCGCAACGCCCACGCCCGAAGCGGAGGCGGCCGACTTCGCACCGCTGATTCGTTTGCGACATCAGCTCCACAGCGTCCGACGGCCACCACCGCCGCCCGACTCCACTGCTCGCCCCAGCCGGGGCCGACAGCGGCCTCCCCACTTCCACCGCTCGCCCCGGGCGGGCCGACGACCCGTCGGTCCGCGGACACCACGCGCCTGGAGACGACCATGACCGACACCGCGCAGCCCACCACCGCGCCCCTGATAGAGCTGATCTTCGAGCGGCTCGCCGCCGACGGCGACGTGCAGGCCGACGTCGCCGAACTGGTCCTCGCCGCGCTCGCCGGCGAGGACGACCTGGCCGCCGCCCTCGCCGACCGCCCCACCCGGCTCGATCCGCCCTCCCCTGTCGGCGACGAGCCGTCGGAGGGGATCTGGTTGAAGTCGGTGACCGTCGCCGGGTTCCGCGGCGTCGGCCCGGAGCGCACCCTCGACATCGCGCCGGGGCTGGGCCTCACCCTGGTCGTGGGCCGCAACGGCTCGGGCAAGTCGAGCTTCGCCGAGGCCGTGGAACTCGCCCTCACCGGCGACAGCGCCCGCTGGGCCGAGAAGACTAGCGTGTGGCGCAGCGGGTGGCGCAACCTGCACACGCCGGAGCCGTGCCGGATCGGGGTGGAGCTGCGGGTCGACGGCGTGGCCACGCCGACCCGGGTGGCGCGCGTCTGGCCCGCCGGTGGTGAGCTGGCCGACGCCGAGGTGAGTGTGACCAGCGCGCGGGGACGGCACAGCGGCCTCGCCGAGCTGGGTCTGGCCCGCCCGCTGGAGTTGTACCGGCCGTTCCTCACCGCCGCCGAGCTGGGCCGGCTCGCCGCCGGCACGCAGAGCCGCCTCTTCGACGCGCTCTTCGCCATCCTCGGCCTGGACGCGCTGACCGACGCCGACCAGCGCCTGATGCGTGCCGCCCGGCCGCACGACACGGCCGTCAAGGAGGTACGCGCACAGCGCGCCGCCCTGGTCGACGTACTCGCCGAGGTCGACGACGACCGGGCCCGGCGGGCTGCGGCGGTGCTGCGCGGCCGGGGCGCGGTCGATCGTGCGGCGCTGACGGCGATCCTCGACGAGCCGGACGAGGCGAGCGCCGACGAGGCGGTGCTGCTGTGCCGGGAGCTGGCCACGCTGACGGTGCCGTCGGTGGACGAGGTGACGCGGCTGGCCGGGCAGCTGCGGGAGGCGGCGGCGGAGACGCTCCGCTACGACGGCGGACGGTCCCGGGCGGCGCTGCGCAGCGCCGAGCTGCTGCGGTTGGCTCTCGAACACCAGGAGGACCGGGGTGACGGGCCCTGCCCGGTGTGCGCCACCGGCACCCTCGACGGTGCCTGGCGGGCTGCCGCCGCGAAGAGCCTGACCGAGCTGCGGCAGCGCAGCGTGGCCGCCCAGACCGCGGCGACCCGGCTCACCGCGCTGCTGCGCCAGGCGCACCACCTGATCGACGACCTCATGGTGCCCGAAGGCGCAGGGTCGGCACCGCCGCTCGGGGCGCTGCGGGAGGCCGTGGCCGCGCTGCGGAGCGTACCCGGGGAACCCGCCGAGTTGGCCGACCACCTGGTGGCGCGGTACCCGGCGGTGGTGGCGGCGGCGGACGCGGCCCGCGCGTACGCCGAAGGGTTTCTGCGGCAGCGCGACACCGGGTGGCGGGCGGCGGCGGCCGAGCTGCGCGACTGGGTGGCCGCCGCCGGCGGGCTGCCGGCGCGGGAGACGGCCCTGGCCCGGTTGAAGGCGGCCCGGGGCTGGCTCAAGGACGAGGGGGCGCAGATCCGCGACGAGCGGATCTCGCCGTTCGCCGCGCACTCGCAGCGGATCTGGGCGCAGCTGCGGCAGGAGAGCAACGTCGAGCTGGGGGCGATGACCCTCGCCGGTACGAACACCCGGCGGCGGGTGGTCTTCCCGGTGAGCGTGGACGGCGCCGACAACGACACCGCGCTGGGCGTGTTGAGCCAGGGCGAGATGCAGGCCCTCGGGCTGGCCACCTTCCTGCCGCGCAGCTGCGCCCCGGAGAGCCCGTTCCGGTTCGTCGTCGTCGACGACCCGGTGCAGAGCATGGACCCGTCGAAGGTGGACGGGCTGGCCCGGGTGCTCGCCGAGCTGGCCGAGGACCGGCAGGTCGTGGTCTTCACCCACGACACCCGGCTGCCCGACGCGGTGCGCCGGCTCGACCTGGGCCGGGCCCGCATCGTGGAGGTGCAGCGGGCCGAGCGGTCCGTGGTGACCCTGCGGCCCGGCTCCGACCCGGTCACCCGCTATCTGGACGACGCGTGGGCGCTGGCCCGCAACGACGAGCTGCCCACCGACGTGCGCGGGCCGGTGGTGGCGGAGCTGTGCCGGTCGGCGATCGAGGCGGCCTGTCACCTGCGGGTGTGGCGGGTCCGGGTGACCCGGGGCGTGCCCCACGACGAGGTCGAGGCGGCGATCGTCGACGCCTCCCGCCGGCTGACCACGATCGTGGCGTTGGCCGTCTTCGACGACGCGGACCGCGGTGGCGACGTGCTCGGCTGGCTGGGCCGCCACGGCGGCTGGGCGGTCGGCGCGTACCGGGCCTGCCGGGAGGGCGTGCACGGGGCGTACCTCGCGGATCTGCCCGGTCTGGTCACGGACGCCCGCGCCCTGGCGAAGGTGCTGGCGTGACCGCGCCGACGCCCCGCCGCTGCCTGGCGGCGGCCGACCAGCTGCTCCGCGGCGCCGGCCCGCTCGGCACGTCGGCGGTGACCGCCGGCTGGTGGCCCCGGGCCTGCGCCTGCCTGATCCGCATCGCCCTCGAGCGCGGCATCGACGACTACTGGCGGCGGGTCCGGCCCGCCGTGGCGAAATGCCGGCAGGGCCGGGCCAAGCAGCTGATGCTGCGCGGCCGGCTCGGGCCGGGCGCGGAGGTGGCCCGCCGGGTCACGTTCGCCTGGACGACGCTGTCGGCCGCCGCCCACCACCACTGCTACGAGCTGGCCCCGACGGCGGCGGAGCTGCGCCGCCTGCATGCCGAGGTGAGCACCCTGCTCACCCGACTCGGAGAGGAACCCCGATGAACCACCCGCTGCCCGGTCCGGAGCCGACCCGGCCCCTCCCGCCGATCTCCGCCGTTCCCGCCGGCCCGTATCCGCCGGTGCTGCACTATCCGCCGCCGATCATGATCGCGGCGCCGCCCTCGTCCGGCGCCGCCACCGCCGCGATGGTGCTCGGCATCGTCGGCGTACTCTGCGGCTGGTGCGTGTTCGGACTGCCCTGCGTCCTCGCGGTCGTCCTCGGCCACATCGGGCTGCACGAAACCCGCAACGGGCTGCGGTCCGGCCGGGGCATGGCGGTGGCCGGGCTGGTCCTCGGGTACGTCTTCGTCGCACCGATGATCGCGCTCACCGTCATGGTCTTCTTCGGCGGCGTCATCGGCGCCGCCACCCCGACCTCCACCGCTACTCCATGACGGGCGAATGCGCACCGAGTTGCGACGGTGGTCGTCAGGGCAGGGACTCGGGTAGGGAGCCCTGGCGCCCCGGCGGCCGGTGACCGGCCGCCGGGGCCTACCCGGTCAGGACTAGGAGGTCCGGCGTCGGTAGAGGAGCAGCAGGGCTGCGCCGCTGGCGACAGCGATGCTGCCGACTCCGGTCAGGACGGGTACCAGCGTGCTACCGCCGCTCCCGCCTGTGACCGGCAGCGCCGTGCGGGAGGCAGTCGGGACACCGGTTGGACCTGCGGTGGGCTGCCCGGTGGGACCGCCGGTGGGGCTTCCCGTGGGCTGGCCGGTCGGCGTGCCTGTAGGTGTCCCGGTCGGCGTGCCCGTCGGCGTCCCCGTGGGCGTCCCGGTCGGCGTGCCCGTCGGGGTGCCCGTGGGCGTCCCGGTCGGCGTGCCCGTCGGCGTGCCGGTCGGCGTGCCGGTCGGGGTGCCCGTTGGCGTGCCGGTCGGGGTGCCTGTGGGCGTGCCCGTCGGGGTGCCCGTTGGCGTGCCCGTCGGTGTCCCGGTCGGGGTGCCCGTCGGTGTCCCCGTGGGCGTGCCCGTCGGGGTGCCCGTGGGTTGGCCGGTCGGGGTGCCGGTGGGGGTGGTGGTCGGGGTTCCGGTCGGTTGTAGGCAGACGGGGGCGTTGATGGTGTTGGTGTCGAGGGTGACCGCG
>NZ_JBAKHS010000020.1:0-114428 GCF_036906795.1 Micromonospora sp. CPCC 205739
GGAACGACCAGCTACCGCCCGTCGGAGCTGCCCTGACGTGACCGGGCTGCGGCGGCCTGCGGGTCGCCGCAGCCCGGTCCTTTCTCGTCCCGGTGATCAGCACGGCTGACGCTCGCGTCGAGGTTCGACGGCTGCCCCGCCACATCACCATGCCGGGCTGGTCGAAGGCTAGCGCCGGAGCAGGGCGAACCATCCCGCCGCAGTCATGATGAGAAGCAGCGAGACCGCGAACAGGGCAACGCCGACCGCGTAGGGCACGGGAACGAGAAACGGTGCCTGCTGGGCGAGCAGCCCCGCGCCAAGCAAAGCGCAAAAGCCACCGCGGCGGACGGGCTGGGACCGCTGGCTCGCCGTCAGGCGCGCAGCCCGCACCCATGCCACGGGAAACCGTCGCGACACGGCGACACGCACGCCGACTATGACCATGACGACGCTGAGGACCACGCTGACGAGGCGCAAGGCGATCCATACCGGGTCCGGGTCATTCACGCTCATGCGGCCATCGTTCAAGGGATGTCAAGGTGGCAGCCTGCCCGACCTCCCCGCAGACGGAGATGTCGCACGGCTGACCCAGCACATCAGCATGCAGGAGCTAGTCGCTGGCTGAGCCCCGCCGCAGGAAGAGCCATCCCGCCGCAGCGGCAAGGAGCACTGCCACCGCCAACAGAGCGGCCCTGAGGGCAAGAGGCATCGGGATGAGGAACGGCGCCTGCTGGATCAGCAGACTCGCGCCCACCAGCGCGAGGCCACCGCCGAGGCGGACGGGTTGCATTCGCGGGCTCTTCGTCGGGTGCCCGAAGCGAAGCCAGGCCCGGGGAATTCGTCGCGACACCGCGACGCTCCCGCCGAGTACGAGCACGAAGAGACTGACGACCACGATCACCAGACGGCCGGTCAGCAGGAGCGTGTCACTCGGGCTCATAGGGCCATCATGAGGCGCTGTCAACTCCCAGGCGTGGTGGCGCACTGGGCATCTACGGGGCGGCGTTTCCGGGTGCGAGTGATCGCCGATTCTGACTATCATCACGCTATGGCGATTGATTGTGCCTCGGGGCTCGCTCCTGCGGTGGCGTTGTTCCGGTCCCTCGGCGATCCGACCCGGCTTGCCATCCTGCGCCGGATCGCGACCGGAGAGGCCCGGGTGGTGGACCTGACCGGCGAGCTGGGGTTGGCCCAGTCGACGGTGTCGAAGCACCTGGCGTGTCTCCGGGACTGCGGGCTGATCGACTATCGGGCCGAGGGTCGCCAGTCGTTCTACGCCCTGACGCGGCCGGAACTGCTGGACCTGCTGCGCTCGGCGGAGCAACTCCTGGCCGCCACCGGCGAGGCGGTCGCCCTGTGCCCGACCTTCGGGACGCCGGCTGATGCCCCGGCGGGGGTGAACGCGTGAGCGCGGCGCTGCTGACGCCCGAGCGGCGGGCGGTGCTGTCCCGGCGCAGCCTGTGGCTGGCCTACGCCACCGCCGGCTACAACCTGTTGGAGGGGCTGGTCGCGATCGCCGCCGGCGCGGCCGCCTCCTCCGCGGCGCTGATCGGCTTCGGCCTGGACTCGTTCGTCGAGGTGTCCAGTGCGGCGGTGCTGATCTGGCAGTTCCGCTCTCGGGTGCCCGAGGATCGGGAACGGCTGGCGCTGCGGCTCATCGGCGCCTCGTTCTTCGCCCTCGCCGCCTGGGTGACCTTCGATGCCGTCCGCTCGCTGCTGGCCGGCGGCGACGCCGACGCCAGCCCGGTGGGGATCGGCCTCGCCGTGGCGTCGTTGCTGGTGATGCCGCTGCTCGTACGGGCCAAGCGGCGCACCGGCCGGGAACTCGGCTCGGCAACCGTCATGGCGGACTCGACCCAGACGATGCTGTGCACCTACCTCTCCGCGGTGCTCCTCGTCGGGCTGGTCCTCAACGCCGTCTGGGGCTGGTCGTGGGCCGACCCGATCGCCGCGCTCGTCATCGCCGGGGTCGCGGTCAAGGAAGGCGTCGAAGCCTGGCGCGGTGAACACTGCGACGACTGCGCACCCCTGCCCGCCGTCGATGCCGTCGGCCCCGCCTCGGGCTGCGCCGACGACTGCTGCACCGACGGGAAGGCGTAATCGGTCCTACCTCTTGGGCCGGCCGGGTCTCGCGTCACCGGTCCCGGCGCTGCTGCCCCTGGCGTCGCTGCGCCATGCCGCCCTGGATCGCCTCCCAGACGCTCCGACCGGCCTGCCGCAGCGTCTCGCCCGCCTGCCCGGCGAGCTGGCCCGCCTGCGCGCCCTGCTGCCCCCCGCCCGGGGCCTCCGGTGCCTCTCCGCCCTCGCCAGGCTGGCCCCGGCCGCGTTCCGCACCGCGCTCGCCGCCCTCGGCGTCACCGCGGGGCTGGCGGCCGCCCGCAGTCGTACCCCGGTCGCCTTCGGCGCCCTGACCGGACGGCCGACCACCCAGCGGCGGCTCCTGCGGCGACCCCGCCGGGAACGGACCGGCCGGGGACTCCGGACGAGGCCCGGCGGGCCGCTCCGGCGCGGTCGGCGCCGGCGGGCCGGCGGGCCCACCTGACGCGCCCTCGGGGCCCGCAGGCTTGCCCCCGCGGCCTTCGCCTGCTGCCCCGGCCGCCGAGCCGCCCTGCCCACCCGGCTGTGCCACCTGCTGCCCGGTCACCTGCCCGAGCTGGCCCACCGGCTGGCCGGTCTGGTCGACGACCGGCGTGGTCAGGTCGGTCACCCGGTCGGCCACCCGGTTGACGTCGTTGAGCGTGAGGTTCGCGGTGTTGGCCAGCGCGGTGATGATCTGGGGGTTGCGGTCGATGGTGCTCAACGCGCGGTCCAGGATCTCCAGCACCTTCTCCAACCGGACCTTCAGCACCGCCTCGGCGCGCACACCCTCGATGTCCAGCTCCACCCGCTCCAGGTGCACCCGTACGCCCGCGTCGAGCTGGAGCAGGTTGGCCAGCCGGGCACGCAGCGACACGTCCGCGTCGAGCCCGTCCACGGCCAGCCGGATCGAGTCGACGGACACCCTCGGGATGTCGAGCAGCACGTCCGGCTCGACCTCCGGACCCCCGCCGGTCCGGCCCGGTCCGCGTGCCGCCGCCCCGCTCTCGCTCATGCTTTTCCGCTCCCTCACCCGAGGCCCGGCCGCCGGACCACGTCAGCCGCGCTTACCCGCTTTCCCGGTGGCCATCCGTGGCGGGCCGGACACCATGGGTCGCGACCACTGTCCGGAAGGGGATCAGTACGCGAAGCTGCACAGCGCGGCATCAGCCGGTATGGTCCGGGCCTATGGGACAGGAGATGGCGGACGTCCGGCAGGACGTCGAGCGGTACGCACTCCGCAGCACGCTCCTCGCCCCAGCCACCGCAGAGCAGGCGTTCGCGGTGTTCACCGGGTCGCTGGCCGACTGGTGGGTGCGCGAATACACCTGGTCCGGGCCGGAGGCGCTGGCCGAGCTGGGGATCGAGCCGAGGGCCGGCGGGATGCTCTACGAGATCGGCCCGTACGGCTTCCGGAGCGACTGGGGCCGGGTGCTCACCTGGGACCCACCGAAGCGGCTCGTCTTCACCTGGCAGATCGGCCCGGACCGGGTACCGGTGCCGGACCCGGCGCGGGCCAGTGAGGTCGAGGTGCTGTTCCTGCCCGACGGGTCGGGGCACACCCGGATCGAGGTGGAGCACCGGCACTTCGACCGGCACGGCCAGGCCGCCGAGGGCTACCGGGAGGCGCTCACCGCCGGCTGGCACGAGTTGCTCAGCCGCTACCTGGGCACGCTCGCCCGATACGACGCCGGGCTCGGCTGACCCACCCCCGTCCCGCCGCCCGGCCGGCGTTGTTCACCGGGCGATTCCTCGGCCGCCCGCGCCGTCGACCACTCCACGACCGCCGAGGTCCGCCCGGCGGCCCGCCTCGGCTCCGGCGCCGAAGCCGGTGCCGGCCAGCCGGCGGGGCGCGGCGGTCCGCAGCCGCGGGTAGACCTCGGTCACCCGACGCGCCACCCGGTCCGAGCGGTCGGCGAGGACCAGCGCGACCGAGGGGGTGCCCCGCTCGGCCGCCGCACCCGCCTCGGCCGCCCGCAGCCGCTCCCCGACCACCCGGGCGAAGCCGGCCAGCCAGGAGCGGCGGAAGGCGGCCGGGTGCTCACCGGCCGGTACGACCGTCCCGGACAGCCCGTGCGCGGCCTGCACCAGCAGCGAGGTGAAGAGCAGGTCGACCCGTTCCAGGTCGCTGGCGAAGCCGAACAGGTGCAGGGCGAAGCCGTCGCCGTGCGCGCGCCGTACGCAGCGGCACCGCAGCGGGTCGGCGACGGCGGCGAGCAGCCCCGCCTTGTCCCGCGCGTACGGGGCGACGACGTCGACCACCCGGTCCCCGACCGGGTCGGTGGCCGGGTCGCGGGCGGCCAGCAGCGCCCGGTCGACGCCGTAGCGGGCGATCAGTTCGGTGGCCTTGGCGGTGAAGGCCGCCGACTCGGCGGGCGTGCAGGCCGGGTCCTCGGCCTTGGCCAGCAACTTGCGCACCTTGCTCAGCATCGCCTCGGACATGTCACCAGAGCTATCACATCCGCGGGATGGTCCATTGCGGACGAACCGTCGGTACCATCACCACGCTCGGCTCCCTGTCCGCAACGCAGGGTTCATCCCCCATCCCTGGAGGCAACCGCATGGCATCCCCGGTCGCCCGCCTGACGGCAACCACGGCGGCGCTGTCACTGCTCGCCCTCGGCTCCCCCGCCCAGGCCGCCCCCGAGACCAACCTGGGCGGGTCGTACGCCACCTGCTACGGCGGCGCGGTCCGCTCGTACTTCCAGACCGGCGGCTGGGGCGGCGACGCCGGCCCGTACCGCACCAGCACCCGGTGCAAGGACATCAACGTCCGCAACGCCAGCGAGTTCGGCGTCGAGGCGTGCGTGATCTTCGTGGACAAGACGGACCAGTGCAACTACCGGACGTACCTGCCGTCGAAGTCCGACTTCATCGCCGTGGCGACGAAGGTCCGCGACGGGGTCCGGTTCCAGGTCCGGTTCGAGACCCTGCGCTACGAGTACGAGCCGCTGGTGGCGTACCACGCGTACTAGGCGACACCCGGCGCGGCGCCCGCACCGGGCGCCGCGCCGTCAACCGGCCCGACTGCGCAGGGTGGCCACGGTCGAGCCGGCGAGGGTGAGCAGGCAGTCCGGCAGCAGTCCGTCGGCGGCCGCCGCCCCGAACAGCGCCTCGCCGGTGTCCGCGTCGTGGTTGGCGTACGCGCTGACGAAGCGGGCCACCCAGCGGGTGTCGTAACCGGCCTCGTCGATGCCGGGAAAGTCCAGCGCGCAGGCGCCGGGCGGCGGCGGGTCGCCGACCATGGTGGCGGCCAGGCACCAGGCCACTCCGTACGCCCCCGCCAGCCCGGACCGGTCGACCACGGCGTCGAACGTACCCACCACCGCGTCACCGTCCCCGGCCAGTGCCGAACGGAGCACGGCGGTCGCGTCGTCGAGCGTCTGGTCAGGTACTTCGGTCACCTGCCGCACAGTAGGAGAGCGGGTCAAGCGGTGACCCGGAACAGCCCGTCGGTCACGCAGCGTGTTGATGACGGATGGCCGACGACTGCCGGTGGGCTCCACGCTCCCACCCGCCGCCCGGGCACGCTATGGTGCGCAGCGGAACTCCCCGAAGGTAAGGACGACCATGCTCGTAACACGCGGCCCGCGCGCTGCCATCCTGGCGGCCGGTGCGGCGTTCCTGCTCGTCACCAGCGCCTGCGGGACGACCGACAAGCCCGAAGAGACTGCCACCCAACAGGTGCGTCTGTACGGCACCGACGGCAACATGCTGAACTCCTTCGCCGGCGAGCTGAAGGAGCGCGCCGACCTGGTCGACGGCATGAAGGGCACAACCCCGCTGACGCCGCTGACAGATGACTTCAAGGAACGGCTACGGGCGGTCGACCCCAAGCTGACCGACTTCCTCTACTCCGCCGAGGCCTACGACGCGGTGATGATCAGCGCGTTGGCGGCCCAACTCGCCGGCAGCACCGACCCGGCGGCCATCGCCAAGCAGATCGTCGGGGTGACCACCAACGGTCAGCGCTGCTCGGACGCCGAGAGCTGCCTGGCCCTGGCCCGCGACGGGCAGGACGTGGAGTACCGCGGCGCGTCGCTGACCCGGGCCGGCTTCACGGACGAGGGCGAGCCGGCGACCGCCAGCTACGCGACGCTGCACTTCGACGCCCAGAAGATCAATGACGCGAAGACCGAGTTCGTCGGTGCGGGCTTCGAGACCGCGGCGAGCACCAAGACGCCGCCGAAGCCCAAGAAGCAGCGCGGCGGCAAGACCGACCGCAGCGACGGCTCCCCGCTGATCCTCGGCGGCCTGCTGCCCAAGACCGGTGACCTGGCCCTGGCCAACCCGCCGATCGCGGCGGGCGCCGCACTGGCGCTCAAGGAGATCAACGCCGCCGGCGGCGTGCTCGGTGAGCCGGTGGTCTGGATCGACGGCGACGACGGCACCAGCCCGGTGGTCGCCAAGGCCACGGTCGCCTCGCACATCCGCAAGAAGGTGCAGGTCATCATCGGTGCCGGCGCCTCCGGCATCTCCAGCGCCGTGCTGCCGGACGTGGTCGCCGCGGGGCGGATCCTGTTCTCCCCGTCGAACACCGACTCGGGGCTGAGCAAGGCCGACGACAAGGGCCTCTACTTCCGCACCGCCCCGCCGGACAGCCTCCAGGGCCGGGCGCTGGCCGACGTGATACTGCGCGACGGTCCGCACAAGATCGTCGTGGTGGCCCGCAAGGACTCCTACGGTGAGGGTCTCCAGGAGACCGTCCGCGTCGAGCTGGAGCGGGCCGGCTTCGGCAGCGACCGGGTGAAGCTGCTGACCTACGAGCCGCCGGCGGACGGTGAGGGCGCCGACGGGGTGAACTTCGCCGGCACCGCGAAGGAGATCAAGAGCTACGCCCCCGAGGCGGTGCTGGTCATCGGCTTCGCCGAGTCCGCCGGGCTGATCCGGGCGCTGGACGACGCGGAAGTGCCGATCCGGCACTGAGCACGTACGACGACGGCCGCACCGGAGCATCCGGTGCGGCCGTCGCGCGTACGGGGGTCAGCGGGAGCGGCGCCGCTCCAGGAACTCGGTCATCCGCCGCCGCTTCTCCTCGTCCTCGAAGAGCACCGCCTGGCTGACCAGGTCGAGGTGGGGGTGGGCGGCGGCCGGCGCGTCCACGGCCAGCTTGGTCAGCCGCAGCGCCAGGGCCGATGCCTTCGCCATCTCGTCGATCAGCTCGTGCGCGGTGGGCAGCAGCTCGGCCGGTTCGGCCACCACCCGGTTGACCAGGCCGATCCGCAGCGCCTCCTCGGCGTCCACCCGCCGGCCGGTGAAGAGCAGCTCCTTGGCCCGGGCCTCGCCGACCAGCGCCGGCAGCCGGTAGGTCGCGCCGGCGCCGGCCAGGATGCCGAGCCGCACCTCGGGCTGACCGAACACCGCCCGGGCCGTACACACTCGCAGGTCGCAGGCGTACGCCAGCTCCGCGCCGCCGCCCAGCGCCGGCCCGTCCACGGCGGCCACGCTCGGCATCGGCAGCGCCCGGATCCGGGCGAAGGCCGCCTGGTTGATCGCGGCGAGGGCGTCGGTCCGGCCGCGTTCGCGCAGCTGGCCGATGTCCGCCCCACCGGCGAAGATCCCCTCCGCGCCGCCGGTGAGCAGCAGCAGCCGGGGCCGGGCCTCCAGCTCGGCGCAGACGGCGTGCAGCTCGCCGATCAGGTCGGCGTCGATGGCGTTGCGCTTCTCCGGCCGGTCCAGGGTCACCACCAGCCGGTCCGGGAGCTCCTCGATCCGCAGCCCGCTCACCTGCCGGCCCCTTCCCCGTCGGCCTTACGGCCGTCCACCCAGCGGTAGAAGCCCTGGCCGGACTTCTTGCCGAGCTTTCCGGCGGCGACCATCTCCTCCAGCAGCGGCGGCGGCGCGAAGCGGTCTCCGTAGGCGGCCTGGAGGGTACGCGCGATGTCGAGCCGGACGTCCAGCCCGACCAGGTCGGTGAGTTCCAGCGGGCCGACCGGGTGCCGGTAGCCGAGCACCATCGCCTTGTCGATGTCGGCGGGGCTGGCGACCTCGTCGGCGACCATCCGGATCGCCTCCAGGCCGAGGGTGACCCCGAGCCGGGAGGTGGCGAAGCCGGGCATGTCGCGTACGACGACGGGGTCCTTGCCCAGCCGGCCGGCGAGCGCGACGGCCGCGTCGGTGGTCTCCGGGGCGGTCGCCGGGCCCACCACGACCTCCAGCAGGGCCATCGCCCAGACCGGGTTGAAGAAGTGCAGCCCGAGGAAGCGCTCCGGCCGGGCCAGCGGTTCGGCCAGCTCGGCGATCGGGATGCTGGAGGTGTTGCTGCCCAGCAGCGCCGGACGCAGGCCCTCGGCCTCGCGCAGCACGGCGCGCTTCAGGTCGAGCCGCTCGGGCACCGCCTCCACCACCACGTCCGGCTCCGGCGCGACCTCGCCCAGCGCCGCCCGCAGTGTCACCCGGTCGCGGTGCCCGGCGGCCTCCTCGGCGCCGAGCTTCCCGCGCTGCACCGCCCGGTCCCACAGCTCACCGAGGCGCGCGGCGGCGGCCTCCGACCGGCCCCGGTCCACCTCGACCAGTTCGACGGCGTGTCCCGCACCGGCGGCGACGTAGGCGATCCCGAGCCCCATCGTGCCGGCACCGACGACGACAAAACGACCACTCATGACGCTCCCTCGCTGCGCGCGGCGACGCGCGGGGTCTCCGCCGCGCCGTGCCGCTCGCTCCTGGGTGCGACCCTATGCAGCAACGCAACGGGCGGCATGCGTGGGGGATCGCCGGAACGGGTACAGACGGCCCTCGACGCCAAGGGAAGGACGTGGCACATGAGCCAGGCACCGGAGACCGTGGACGGCACCGGCACCACCGAGGGCGGGGAGACCGTGGAGACGCGCGGCGACGAGCGCGTCGACCTGCTCCGCGCGGACACCAACAACGACGGGAAGACCGACGTGTGGGTGGTGGACACCGACGGCGACGGCAAGGCCGACCTGTTCCAGTTCGACACCAACGGTGACGGCAAGGTCGACATCACGATGGTCGACCTCGACGAGGACGGCACCCCGGACGAGGTGGTCGACGGCGACGGCGGGCTCCCGCCGGAGCAGTTGCCCCCGACCGTGCAGGTCTAGGCCGGCGCCGGGGCCCCGGTCCGGGGGCCCCGGCGGCGCGCTCAGCCCGCCAGCCGCAGGGTGGCCAGGTAGTACGGGGCGTCCCGGTCGTCCACGTCGGTCAGCCGCCAAGCGGTGCCCCGGACCAGCTCGGCCAGTTCCTCGGCCGAGCAGACGAGGTAGTCGAACCAGCCGGTGCCCAGCTCCCGGTAGCGCAGCCGCAGCCGCAACTGGCCGCCGAGCCGGCCCCGCTGCCGGTTGAGCTCGTGGTAACCGGTGTGCACCGGGTCCGTCGTGCCGTACGGGTCGGTGCCGTGCGCGACGACCTGCGCGCCGGGTGCGGCCATCGCGGCGAGCGCGGCCAGGAACGCCGCCGCCCGATGCCGCCCCTCGATCAGGCCCAGGTTGTTGCCGAGCAGCAGGAACGTGTCGTACCGCCGGCCGGCGGCGATATGTTCGTCGACCGTGCCGAGGACCAGCTCGCGCACCCCCCGGTGCCGGCACACCCGCAGCGCGCCGACCGAGGTGTCCAGTCCGGTCACCGGTACGCCCCGCTCCTGGAGCAGCAGCGCGATTCGCCCGCCCCCGACGCCGATGTCGAGCGTCGCGCCCCGGACCCGGTCCACGGCCCGGTGGTCGTACGGCTGCCAGTGCTCCGGCCCGTCGAGGTAGTGGGCGGCGGGGGCACCGTTGATCAGCCCGTCCTCGCGCTCGATGATCTCGATGACCGGTCGGGGCAGTCGCCCGCCCACCAGCGGCCGGGGACCGATCCCGGTGTGCACCGCGTACGCGTCGCGCAGCATCTCGCCGAACACGTCGCCGATCCTCGGTTCGCCGGTCACGGGGTTCACGCTATCGGCGCGGCCCGGGCCTGTCGCGGTCGTATCCTTGGCGGCGTGACCGACCTGGACCGCCTGGCGGCGGAGAAGTACGTCCTGCTGACGACGTTCCGCAAGGACGGCCGGGCGGTGCCGACCCCGGTCTGGGCGGTGCGCGACGGCGACACGCTGGCGGTCTGGACGGCGGCGGACTCGGGCAAGGTGAAGCGGATCCGGCGCGACGGCACGGTGACGGTGGCCCCCTGCGACGTGCGGGGCCGGCCGCTCGGTGCGGCGGTACCCGGGCACGCCGTGCTCTCCTCGCCGGAGGAGAGCCGCCGGATCCGCGATCTGATCAAGCGGAAGTACCGGATGCTGGGCCGGCTGACCCTGCTCGGCAGCCGGCTGCGGCGGGGCGAGCGGGGCACGATCGGAATCCAGGTGACCGTCCAGGAGTGAGCGTCGCCGGCCCCGGACATGGTTCAGGGGCGGTGGATCGTCGCTGTCGCGACGTCCGCCCGCCCCTGAGACCGGAATTCTTCTCGGTGTCGGTCGGTCAGTCTCCCTGACGCTGCTGCGGGATCTGCCCCTGAAGCAGGGCCCGAACCTCCGACTCGCGGTACCGACGGTGGCCGCCCAGGGTTCGGATCGCGCTGAGCTTCCCCGCCTTGGCCCACCGGGTCACCGTCTTCGGGTCGACACGGAACATCGACGCCACCTCGGCCGGCGTGAGTAGCGGCTCTGGTTCGTGCGTTCGCGATGCCATCGGTCACTCCTCCACATGTATAGACATCGGCCGGGGTCCCGCCGGTCGACGCGTCTCCCATGGTCCGGCTAGTCCCCGATGTCCGACATGGGCCGAACGGCCGAAGGTCCCTAGACGGACGGATGAACCATGCCCGATTTATCTGACTTTTACACGGCAGAAAGTACCTTATTCGGACTCATGATCACGGTTCGTGATGCGTCAACTACGAGACTGCCTCGTATCCGACAGCATTCCTGGGTGGATTCGTGGTCAGTTGCACCGCTCCAGCAGCTGCACCGCACGCCAGCGGGCCACCAGGCGGTCGTACGCCGCCGAGGCCTCCTCCGCCTCGCCCCGGGAGAGCCCGGCCAGGCCGGCCGCGACCAGTTCCGTCGAGTCGTCCGCGGCCAGCGTCTCGTCCGAGAGCAGCTGCACCAGACCGCCGTAGTCCAGCTCCACCACCGAGCGCGGGTGGAACTCCTCCAGCCAGCGGGCGGCCTCCTCGACCGCCTCGGTGATCGGCGCCTCGCCGACCGACTTGCGCAGCACCGACAACGCCCGGGAGGACCGGCGGCGGGCCTTGGAGATCTCGGTGCGGTAGCGCAGCGCCCGCCGCCCCGGGTGGGTGACCAGGTCCCGCTCCGCCGGCTCGAAGAGCACGAACCACCGCAGCGGCACGCCCCAGGTGGCGATCTGCTCGTGCAGCCGCGGGACCCCGTGCTCGAGCACCCGCGCCCCGCTACGCCAGTCGTCGACCACCGCCTTCGCCTGCCCGGCCAGGACCGGCGGGACGAACGCGTCGGCGAGCACCGACGGCACCCCGTCACGCGCGCTGAGCGCCGCCTCGGCCACCCGGATCCGCAGGTTCCACGGGCAGACCAGCAGCGTGTCGTCGGCCTCCAGCACGTACGCCTCGTCCGGCGGGTCCGGCAGCCGGGTCCAGCCCGCGCCGAGCGCCTCGATCACCGAGGTGCGCTGCCGCCCGGGGCCCTCCAGCGGGGCGACCGCCCGCCCCTCCCGCACGTAGCGCCGCCAGTACGCCTGGCGGTCCCGGTCGAAGGCGGTCAACGGCTCGTAGACGCGCAGGTAAGCAGCGAAGAGCGACGGCACGGCGCGATCCTCCCACGAGACGGGGCCCCAGCGCCGTCAGCGCCGACAGGCGCGACGTGGACGGCAGTGCGGCGTGGACCGATATTAGGCTCAGCAGGACCGGCAGCATCCCGCCGGCGTCCACCAGGGCCGCGTCCCACAAGGGCGCACACCGACACAGGAGCAAGCCATGGGCGTATTCGCGAGCACCGACGACCCGGGATCGACCGGTCACGAACAGGTCGTGTTCTGCCAGGACAAGCAGACCGGCCTCAAGGCGATCATCGGCATCTACTCGACCGCGCTGGGCCCCGCGCTCGGCGGCACCCGGTTCTACCCGTACGCCAGCGAGGAGGCGGCGCTGGCGGACGTGCTCGACCTGTCCCGCGGCATGGCGTACAAGAACGCGCTGGCCGGGCTGGACCTGGGCGGCGGCAAGGCGGTCATCTGGGGCGACCCGGAGCAGATCAAGAGCGAGGCGCTGCTGCGCGCGTACGGCCGCTTCGTCGAGTCGCTGGCCGGCCGCTACTACACCGCCTGCGACGTCGGCACCTACGTCGCCGACATGGACGTGATCGCCCGGGAGACCCGCTACGTCACGGGCCGCAGCGTGGAGCACGGCGGCGCCGGTGACTCCTCGATCCTCACCGCCTGGGGCGTGTTCCAGGGCATGCGCGCCGCCGCCGAGCACGTCTGGGGCGCCCCGACGCTGGCCGGCAAGCGGGTCGGCGTGGCCGGCCTGGGCAAGGTCGGCAAGTACCTCACCAAGCACCTGCTCGACGACGGTGCCGAGGTCTTGGCGACCGACGTCAACCCGAAGGCCCTGGAGTGGGCGCGCGCCACCCACCCGCAGATCGAGCTGGTCGACGACGCCTCGGCGCTCGTCGCCGCCGACATCGACGTGTACGCCCCGTGCGCGCTGGGCGGCGCCCTCAACGACGACACCGTGCCGGCGCTGCGCGCCAAGGTGGTCACCGGGGCGGCCAACAACCAGCTCGCCCACCCGGGCATCGAGAAGCTGCTCGCGGACCGGGGCGTCCTCTACACCCCTGACTACGTGGTGAACGCCGGCGGCGTGATCCAGGTCGCCGACGAGATCGAGGGCTTCAACTTCGAGCGGGCCAAGCTGCGCGCCACGAAGATCTACGACACCACCCGGGAGATCCTGCGACTCGCCGACGACGAGGGCGTGCCGCCGGCGGTGGCCGCCGACCGGCTGGCCGAGCGCCGGATGGCCGACGTGGGCCGGCTGCGCGCCATCCACCTGCGCTGACGGCGGCCCCCGGGGTGCGGGCACCGGCCCGCGCTCCGGGGGCACCCCCGAGTAAGCTGCATTCTGGGAGTTTGTGGCGGTTTGTCCGGTGTCACGGCCAGCCCCGGCATCCGCTCCTTACCGGGTACACTCGGTGACGGTCGGATCGCTGCGACGCGCAGGGCCGACTGACGGTAACCCGAGGTGCCGAACGGCGGCATCCCCATGTACCGTAAGAGCCACGAGAGATGCCTGACGTCATCGGGGCCCGCCTTCGGGCTGCCCCGCATTCTGTGCGAGGGGGTCGAGCCATGGGGCGCGGCCGTGCTAAGGCCAAGCAGACGAAGGTGGCCCGGGAGTTGAAGTACCACTCCCCGAACACCGACCTCACCGCCTTGCAGCGCGAGTTGGCGGGTGCTGGTAAGTCTGAGCACAACTTCGACGACGACTACAAAGAGTATGTCGACGACGATGATGAGGATCACGCGGACGACGACCCGGACGCCTGGGTTCCTCCGACCCGCTGACCTCCGGTCGCATCTGAGCACGCGGTAACTCCCCGCGTGCTCACGCATGTGCCCGACAAAGCGGCGCCACGACCGACGATCAGGGACCTCGCCCCACCGGAACGCTCTCCGGCCGGTCGGCAGGGTCCCTGATCTCGGCCTGTTCAGCGCGGGCGGTTGTTCCAGTTGTAGAACGTCGGGATGTTCTCGAAGTGGTTCCATGCGCAGACCGCGCTGGCGCCGTCGGAGCCCGACACCTCCGCCCGTGACCGGCGCGCGGCCTCGGCCTCGTGGAGCAGGGCGGTCAGCCCCGGGGCGGCCTGTCTGACCCGGTCGACGACCGGCTCGGCGACCGCTCTCCCGACGTGCTCAGGCTGCCGGTGACTCGTGGTCTCGGGCATGCTCCAACACTCCCTCCAGTAGGCGGATCTTGCTGTTGCGGCAGTGCTCGGTCTCCGTACCGTCGAAGCGCCCCTGCTCGAAGTAGCGGTTGGCCGCGTGCCCGCCGCCGCAGAAGCCGAAGTACGGGCAGGACGACCGGCATGCCTCGACCCCGGCGAGGAACTCGCCGACCCAGGGCGTGCCCGCGGCACCGGCCAGGATCTCGGCCAGCGGGGTCGCCAGCACGTTGCCGCTGCTGAAGTCGCCGTACCGGGGGTCGGTGAAGCCGGCCAGCTCGGGGGAGAGCACGGTCACCGAGCCGTCGTGGCCGATGGTGGGGATCGGGTCGAGCTGCCGCGGCAGCAGTTCGTCCGCCGCGCCGTCCAGCACCGCCGCGGCGTAGCGCAACGACCACTCCACCTCGCGCAGGTGGATGCGGGGCGCCCGGCGCCAGGCGGCCACCAGCTCCGCCCAGAACGCGGTCACCGCCGCCGCGTCGTGCGCGTTGCCCCGGACGTTGACCCCCTCGGTCTCCTCGATGTTGACCCCGAGCACGTCGCAGCCGAGGTCGAGGAAGTATTCGTAGAGCTCGGTGGCGTAGCCGGGGCCGGGCCGGCCCACCACGGCCAGCGCCGAGAACGGCAGACCGTGCCGGCGCAGCGTCTCCACGCCGCGCACGATCCGGTCGTACGCCGGCCGGCCGGCCCGGGTCACCCGGTCGACGTTGCGCTCGCGGGGGCCGTCGACGCTCACGCTGACCCGCACCCCGTGCTCGACGAAGAACGCGCACCAGGCGTCGTCGATCAGCGTGGCGTTGGTCTGGACGTGGTGCTCCACCTCGGGCCCGAACGGGGCGATCAGGGCGGCCAGGTGCTCCCGACCGGCCGCGAGGGGCTCCCCGCCGTGCCACACCACCGAGAACCGCCCGCTCGCCGCCCACGGGTTGACGCAGGCGGCGACCGCCTCGGCCACCGCCACCGGCATCCGCCGGTCGGCGGCCCGGAACGGCAGGTAGCAGTAGACGCAGTCCAGGTTGCACAGGGTCGTCGGCTGCATCACCACGTACGAGGGGACGGAAGCGATGCCCCGCATCCCCGTCACGGACTGTGCCCGAGCAGCCATCGGCCCTCCTCCCCCGTACCTGAGGCCCTTCAGGCTAGGCGGCGACGGCCACTCGGGTGAAGCCCTGATCAGGTGCCCTGATGATCAACCCAGCGTGATCACCCGCGGGTGTGCTGGCCGATCATCTGCACGTTGCCGGTGCCCTCGATGATCTCGCCGGCCTGCCAGGCGTCGACGCCGCGGCCGGTCAGGGTGGCCAGCGCGCGGTCGGCGTCCTCGGCCGAGACGATCGCGAACATGCCGACGCCCATGTTGAAGGTCGCCTCCATCTCCGGGTCCTCGATCCGGCCCTTGGACTGGATCAGGTCGAAGATCGGCTGCGGCTTCCAGGTGGACCGGTTGACCACCGCGTCGACGTGCTCCGGCAGGACCCGCACCAGGTTGCCCGGGATGCCGCCGCCGGTGACGTGGGCCAGCGCCCGCACCTCGGCCTCGGCGATCAGCTTGAGGCAGTCCTGCGCGTAGATCTTGGTCGGGGTGAGCAGCTCCTCGCCGAGGGTGCGCTGCCGGCCGAAGTCCTCGATCACCACGTCCAGCCGCATCCGGCCCGCGCCGAGCAGCACGTGCCGCACCAGCGAGTAGCCGTTGGAGTGCAGGCCCGAGGAGCGCATGGCGATCACCACGTCGCCCACCTCGACCCGCTCCGGGCTGAGGATGTCGCTCTCCTCCACCACGCCGACGCCGGTCGCGGAGATGTCGTACTCGTCCGGGCGCAGCACACCCGGGTGCTCGGCGGTCTCACCACCGAGCAGGGCGCAGCCGGCGTACCGGCAGCCGTCGGCGATGCCGGCGCCGATCTCGGCGACCTTGTCCGGCACGACCTCGCCGGTGGCGATGTAGTCGAGCAGGAACAGCGGCTCGGCGCCGCAGGCCACCAGGTCGTCGACGACCATCGCGACCAGGTCGATGCCGACCGTGTCGTGGATGTCCATCTGCTGCGCGATCACCAGCTTGGTGCCCACGCCGTCGGTGGACGAGGCCAGGATCGGGTTCTTGTACTTCTTGGTGTCCAGCCGGAACAGGCCGGCGAAGCCGCCGAGGTCACCCATGACCTCCGGCCGCCGGGTCTGCTTCACCTTGGACTTCAGCAGCTCGACCGCGCGGTCGCCCGCCTCGATCGACACACCGGCGTCCGCGTACGAGACCGAGCGTTTGCGCGCCGTGCGGCCGGAGCCGGCCGTCCAGGGCTGGCGGTCGCCGCCGGCACCCGTCGGGCTGCTTCCTGCGCCGCTGCGCTCGGACACGTGCGTCACGGTTCTCCCCTTTGTGGTTCTCCGTGCCGCTCGGGGTGCCGGGCGGCGCCGGGTGGTGCTACGGGTGGACGGTCGCGCCGCCCGGAGTGGCGACGAGCGATGGGGCGGTGTGCCCGAGGTCGTCGGAGGGCGAGTTCGTGACCCGCCGCCCCACTCCTTCGAGCACGTGCTTGCCGATCAGGTTCCCGGCCGGCAGCTCGATCGGGTACTCCCCGTCGAAGCAGGCGCGGCAGAGCCGGGTCTTGGGCTGCTCGGTCGCGGCGATGAGACCGGGGAGCGAGACGTACCCGAGGGTGTCGGCGCCGATCGAACGCCGGATGCCCTCGTTGTCCAGCCCGTTGGCCAGCAGTTCGGCCCGGGTGGCGAAGTCGATGCCGTAGAAGCACGGCCAGTTGACCGGCGGCGAGGAGATCCGGACGTGGACCTCCAGCGCGCCCGCCTCGCGCAGCATCCGCACGATGGCCCGCTGGGTGTTGCCCCGCACGATGGAGTCGTCGACCACCACCAGGCGCTTGCCCCGCACGTTCTCGCGCAGCGGGTTGAGCTTGAGCCGGATGCCGAGCTGGCGCAGGGTCTGCGACGGCTGGATGAAGGTGCGCCCGACGTACGGGTTCTTCATCAGGCCGGCGCCGTAGGTGATGCCGGACTCCTCGGCGTACCCGATCGCGGCCGGGGTGCCCGACTCCGGCACCGGGATCACCAGGTCGGCCTCGACCGGGTGCTCCTTGGCGAGCTGGCGGCCGATCTGCACCCGGGCCGAGTGCACGTTGCGCCCGGCGATGGTGGCGTCCGGGCGGGCGATGTAGACGTACTCGAAGAGGCAGCCCTTCGGCTCCGGCGCAGCGAACCGGGCCGACCGCAGCCCGTCGGCGTCGATCGCGATCAGCTCGCCCGGCTCGACCTCGCGGACCACGCTGGCGCCGACGATGTCCAGCGCGGCCGTCTCGCTGGCGACCACCCAGCCGCGCTCCAGCCGGCCGAGCACCAGCGGCCGTACGCCGTGCGGGTCGCGGGCCGCGTAGAGCGTCGACTCGTCCATGAAGACGAAGCTGAACGCGCCCCGCAGCTGCGGCAGCACCTCCAGCGCGGCGGCCTCCACGGACAGGTCCGGGCGGCTGGCCAGCAGCATGGTCACCAGGGAGGTGTCGTTGGTGGCGCCGTCGGCGACCAGGCCCCGCTCGGCGACCTCCTTCTGCAGCTCGGCGGTGTTGACCAGGTTGCCGTTGTGGGCCAGCGCGATGGTGGTGCCGGAGGTGGTGGACCGGATGGTCGGCTGGGCGTTCTCCCAGGTCGAACCGCCGGTGGTGGAGTAGCGGGCGTGTCCGATCGCGACGTGGCCGCGCAGGCTGGCCAGCGTCGGCTCGTCGAAGACCTGGGCCACCAGGCCGAGATCCTTGTAGACCACCACGCCGGAGCCGTCGCTCACCGCGATGCCGGCGGCCTCCTGGCCCCGGTGCTGGAGTGCATAGAGACCGAAGTAGGTCAGGTTGGCGACCTCTTCGCCGGGGGCCCACACACCGAAGACGCCACAGGCGTCCTGCGGGCCGGGTCGTTGGGGATCAAGGTCGTGGCTCAGCCGGCCGTCGCCTCGGGGCACCCTGCCGCTCCCTCATGCTGGTCTGGACTGGCCTGGCGGAATCAGAGGCGCTGATCCGCACTCCTCGGCCGGGACCACTGTCGTCGCCTGACAGTGTACGCGAATGGCGGTCGATACAGATAGTCACGATTTGGCTCCAGCGCGTCACCGAGGCGATCGTGGAACCGCTGCTAGACAGGTAGATGCGCGGAGAGGTCCGCTCGGTTCCCACTCACCCGTACGCGACCCTCGGTGACCGCCTCCGTCCACGAGAGCCGCCCGGTGGCCAGCGCCAGCCAGGTCGGCGGATCCATCTCCACCACGTTCGGCGGGGTGCCGCGGGTGTGTCGGGGGCCCGGAAGGCACTGAACTGCACCGTAAGGTGGGACACGCACCTCCACCGATCGGCCGGGGGCGCGCTCCGCGAGGGCGGTCAACAAGGCACGGACCGCCTCCCGGTACACCGGCCGTTCGGGCGTACGCCCCTCGTCGAGCGCCGACAACGCTGCCGCGACCGCGGCGGACTTAATGTGCGGAGAGGACACGACGGGACGATACGACTCGTTGACACCGGCCCTGACGCTGGCCCTGGGTCGCGCTGATCCGGTCAGACAAGGCATAGTTGCCGACGGCGTATTCGTACCGTGATGATCCCGGGCCGACCCGGCCCGGGGAGTCAGTCCGGAAGGCGGTGGACGTGTCAACACACCGACGTGCCTGGAAGCAGCGGGCCGGTGTGGTCGTAGCGCTGGTTGCCAGCGCCCTGCTCACCGTCCCCGCCACACCAGCTCTCGCAGCCAAGATCACCTCTTCGGACGGCTCGGTCACCATCGACGCCGGCCGTAGCAGCCGCATCAGTGTCCAGGTCAATCCGGACGACGGCGAGACGACGGCGAACGTCAGCGTCACCGGTCTTCCGCAAGGCGTCAGCTGCGGCGGCTGCGGGGAGGTCAGCTTCGGCCTGATTCCCGGGTCGCAGCGGGTGACGCTGACCCTGTCGGCCAGTGACGACGCGCCGGCGGCAAACGGGGTCCGGGCGACCGTGCGCGTCGAGGGTGAGGGCGGCTCCGATTCCAGGCCGCTCAGCGTGACCGTGAAGGCCAAGGCGGCCCCGACGACCACCCCGCCGCAGGAGAACCAGACGGTCAAGTCGATCTCCGGCAAGGTGGTTGTGGCCGCCAACAGCGAGGCGGTGCCCAACGCGATCGTGATGCTGCGCGACTCGCAGGGCCACCAGTACCAGACCACCAGCGACGGCAGCGGCAACTACCGCTTCAGCGGCTCCAGCTCGCAGCCGATCAGCCCCGGCCGGATCGACCTCGGCGCCACCAAGGACAACATCAAGGCGACCAAGACGTTCAACGCGAGCGCCGGGGACAGCCTGACCGGCCAGCGGATCGCCCTGGCGCTCAAGGTGGAGGTCTCCCCGAGCGCCACGCCGTCGGCGACCGAGGAGCCGCTGGCCACCGACGAGGCGACCGACGAGGCCACCGATGAGAGCGCCGAGGCGGCTGCTCCCGGGCAGTCCCAGGCCGCGTCCGACGACGGCGGCGGCGCCGGCTCCTTCATCATCATCCTGCTCGGCGGCCTGCTCGTCGCGGCCGGCGTCGGCACGATCGTGCTGCTCTGGATGCGGCGCAAGAACGCCGACGAGGAGGACGACGACGCCCCGGCCGGCGCCGCCGCCGCAGGCGCGGTTCCCGGCGCGCGAGGCGCGTTCCGGGGAGCCGACGACCAGACCCGCGTGGTCAACCGGGTCGGTGCGGCCGGACCGGACCCGACCATGGTCGGCGGCACCTCGCTCAGCGACGCGCCGACGATGATGCACCGTCCGGTCGTGGACGACGTCCCGCCGGACCCGTACGGGGCTCCGCCGCAGGCGTACGGCGCCGCGGGCGCCGCGCCGGGCGGCTGGGCCGGCAACGGCTACGGCGACGAGCCCGCCCCGGGCGGGTACGGCCAGCAGGGCGGCTACGGCAACGCGCCCTCCTCCGGCGGCGGTTACGGCGCCGCCGGGTCCGCGGACGCCGGTTACGGCGCGGCCGGTGCGGCGGCGGGTGCCTACGGTGCCGCGCCCTCCTCCGGTGGCGGCTACGGCAGCCGGGACTACGACGCCCCGGCCGACGGGCCCGGCTACGCCGCCCCGAACCAGGGCGGCGGCTACGGCGAGCGCTACGACGAGCCCACCGGCCGGTACACCGGGGAGAGCACCGGCGCGTACGCCCCGGCGGCCGACCCGTACCCGACCAGCACCTACCAGCCGGAGCAGGGGCACGGCTACGGCGAGCCCGACCCGGCGCCGTACGGCCGGGGCCAGGAGCCGGCCGGCGGTTACGGCGGCGGCAACGGCTACGGCGGGCAGGGCGGCTACGACGCCGGCGCGCCGCAGCAGGGTTACGACAACGGGTACGGCGCTGCCCCGGGCGGCTACGACCAGCAGGGCGGCGGCGGATACGGCGCCCCCCAGCAGGGCGGGTACGACCAGCAGGGCGGCGGGTACGGCGCCCCGCAGCAGGGCGGATACGGCCAGCAGGGCGGCTACGACCAGGAGCCCCCGCAGCAGCGCAGCGGCGGTTACGACGACCGCGGCTACGACCAGCAGCAGGGCGGCGGCTACTACGGCGACCAGGCCCAGGCGGGCCGGGCGCGACCGGACGCGGCGCCGCAGCAGGATCGCGGCGGCCGCCGCCTCGACTGGCTGGACGACTGACCCGCAGGAGCGACAGGAAAGGGCCGCCCGGATCACCGGGCGGCCCTTTCTGCTTGATCTGCTCAGCCTGCGGAGAAGACACCCTGGCGCAGCACCGGCACCACCTCGGAGACGCCGATCTGCACGGCGACCTCCACGTCGCCGGCGAAGCCGCCCTCGATCAGTTCCCGGCCGGAGACGCAGCCGCGCACCGCCGCCGGAACGTCGGGGGTGCTGGCCAGCGCGGCGAGCGCCATCGCCGCCTCCACGGAGAGTCCACCCGGTACGCCGGAGATGGCGTCCAGCACGCTGGCCGCGCCCAGCTGGTCCTCCACCGACGGGCGCAGCGAGCCGTCCGGCCAGCGTTCGCCGGCGGCCACCACGCCCACCGGGGCGTCGGTCGAGCCGTACCCCTGGTGGCGCAGCCAACGCCCGACGGCGCGGGCGTTGCGCAGGCACGCCGCGACCACCGGCAGGCCGGTGGCGCTGGCGGCGGCGCTGATCGCGGAGCCGTTCGGCGACGGGAGCACCAGGTCGGTCACGACCGGCGCGGTGCTCAACGCCGCCGGCGAGAGCGACCACGGGTGCTCCGGGGTGGTCTGCCGGCGGCCCACCGCGGCGACCGCGCCGACCCGCCGCCCGTAGTCCGCCGCCTGCTCACCCCAGGGGAACGGGTGCACCCGCATGCCCCGGCCGACCGCCACCTCGACGGCGGTGGTGAACGAGAGCACGTCCACCACCACCAGGACGGCGCAGACCCGGCCGAGTTCGGCCGCCCCGGTCAGCCCCCAGTCGAAGCGGGCGCCGGAGCCGGGTTGGACATGGACGGCTGCGGCCAAGGCCTCAGCGCTTGTCGGACGCGGCGGACTGCTCGTCGTCGCCCGGGTCGGCCGGGGCCGCCGGAGCGTCGGGAGCCGTCGCATCTGCGGTGACCTCCGTGGTCGGACGCTCCTGCTCCGCCGCCTCGGCACCGGTGGCCTCGTCGACGGCGGCCTCGGACCGGGGCGACCCGTCGACGGCGGCCGGCTCCGGCTGCGCCTCGGCATCGGCCGGCTCGGCATCCTCGGCGGTCGGCACGTCCACCGGCTGCGCGGCGGTGGCCGGCGCGACGGTGGTGGTGCCGGTCCGGGTCGCCTCGACCTCGACCTGGGCCGCCTCCGGGCCGCCGAAGAGCCGGGGCAGGGTGGCGGTGTGCGCCTGGCGCAGCTCGTCCAGGCCGATCCGGAACTGGCCGTGCACCTCCAGGGCGCGGCTCGCCGAGTCGGTCACGCCGATCAGCTCCCACGGCACGCCACGCTCGGTGCAGAGGGCGGTGAACGCCTTCTCGTGACCGCGCGGCACCGAGACCAGCACCCGGCCGGCCGACTCGCTGAACAGGAAGACGAACGGCAGCGACCCGTCGGCGAACCGCTCCGGCACGCCGATCCGGGCGCCGACCCCGCGCCGCAGGCACGACTCGACCAGGCTCTGGGCGAGACCACCGTCGGAGAGGTCGTGCGCAGAGCTGAGGTGACCCACCCGGGCCGCCTCGGCCATCAGCTCGGCCAGCACCCGCTCGCGGGCCAGGTCGACCTGCGGCGGCATGCCGCCCAGGTGCTCGTGGGTCACCCAGGCCCACTCCGAGCCGGAGAGCTCCACGTGCGTGTCACCGAGCAGGAAGAGCTGGTCGTGGTCGCCGCCGCCACGCGGGACGAAGCCCATCGGCACCCGGTCGGCGACGTTGTCCAGCACGCCGAGCACGCCGACCACCGGGGTCGGGTGGATCGCGGCGGCGCCGGTCTGGTTGTAGAAGCTGACGTTGCCGCCGGTCACCGGGATGCCCAGTTCGAGGCAGCCGTCGGCCAGGCCGCGCACGGCCTCGGCGAACTGCCACATCACGCCCGGGTCCTCCGGCGAGCCGAAGTTGAGGCAGTTGGTCACGGCGATCGGCTTCGCGCCGGTCACCGCCACGTTCCGGTACGCCTCGGCCAGCGCCAGCTTCGTCCCGTTGTACGGGTCGAGGCGGGCGTACCGGCCGTTGCCGTCCACCGACAGGGCCACACCGAGGCCGGTGCGCTCGTCGATCCGGATCACGCCGGAGTCCTCCGGCTGGGCGAGCACGGTGTTGCCCAGCACGTAGCGGTCGTACTGCTCGGTGACCCAGGTCTTGTCGGCCAGGTTGGGCGACGCGATCATGCGGAGCAGGGTCTCCCGCAGCGCCTCCGGCGTGCTCGGCCGGGGCAGCGTCTCGGCCCGGTCGGCCTGCAGCAGGATCAGGTCGGCCGGCTCGCGCATCGGGCGGGCGTAGACCGGGCCGTCGTCCACCAGGGAACCCGGCGGCACGTCGACCACCACGTGGTCGTTCCAGGTGACCAGCAGCCGGCCGGGCTGCCCGTCGGCGGACGGCGCGGTGACCTCACCGATCGCGGTGGCCAGCACGCCCCACTTGTCGGCGGTCTTGAGCACCGCCTCCAGCTTCTCCGGGGTGACGACCAGCAGCATCCGCTCCTGGGACTCGCTGGCCAGGATCTCGTGCGGCTCCATCGAGGGCTCGCGCAGCGGCACCCGCTCCAGCCACACCCGCATGCCGGTGCCGGCCGAGGCGGCGGTCTCGGTGAGCGCGCAGGTCAGGCCCGCGCCGCCCAGGTCCTGGATGCCGACGACCAGCTCGGCGTCGTACAGCTCCAGGCAGGCCTCGATCAGCAGCTTCTCGGTGAACGGGTCACCCACCTGCACGGACGGGCGACGCTGCTCGCTGCCCTCGTCGAAGGTGGCGCTGGCCAGCACCGAGACGCCGCCGATGCCGTCGCGGCCGGTCTTGGCGCCCATCAGCACCACGATGTTGCCGGGGCCGGTGGCGTCCTTCTTCTGCAGCCGGTCGACCGGCAGCACGCCGAGGCAGAGCGCGTTGACCAGCGGGTTGCCCTGGTAGCAGGGGTCGAAGACGACCTCGCCGCCGATGTTGGGCAGGCCCAGGCAGTTGCCGTAGCCACCGACGCCGGCGACCACGCCGGGCAGCACCCGGGCGGTGTCCGGGTGGTCGGCCGCGCCGAAGCGCAGCGGGTCCATCACGGCGACCGGACGGGCGCCCATGGCGAGGATGTCCCGGACGATGCCGCCGACGCCGGTCGCCGCGCCCTGGTACGGCTCGACGAAGCTCGGGTGGTTGTGCGACTCGACCTTGAAGGTGACCGCCAGCTCGTCGGAGACCTGGACCACGCCGGCGTTCTCCCCGATGCCGGCGAGCAGCCGGTCGCTCGGCGGGACCTTCTCGCCGAACTGGCGCAGGTGCACCTTGCTCGACTTGTAGGAGCAGTGCTCGCTCCACATGATCGAGTACATGGCCAGCTCGGCCTGGGTGGGGCGCCGGCCGAGGATGTCCCGGATCCGGTCGTACTCGTCGTCACGCAGGCCCAGCTCGGCGTACGGCTGGAGCTCCTCGGGGGTGCCGGCGGCCTGCGACACGGTGTCCACGCCGGCGGTCCAGTCGGCGGCCGGCGCCGCGTCGACGTGCCGGCCCGCGTCGACCGGGCCGCCCTGCGGCAGCACGGTGGCCACGCGCGGCTCCGCCGGGGCGGCCGGGAAGGCGCCCGGGGTCTCCCGTACGGCCGGGTCCGGATGGGTGGTCATGACGTCTCCTCGCTGCGCTCGTGGCCGCCCGTCGGGCGGTGGAGCCGACCGATGATCCCGCCGCGCACGGTCACGCCGGCGTCCCCACCAGGTGCTTGAGCACCGAGGTGAAGAAGCCGAGGCCGTCCAGGGAGGGGCCGGTGAGCGCCTCCACCGCGTGCTCGGGGTGCGGCATGATGCCGACCACGTTGCCGGCGGGGTTGGTGATCGCGGCGATGTCGCGCTGCGACCCGTTGGGGTTGCCGCCGACGTAGCGGGCGACGACGCGCCCCTCGCCTTCCAGCTCGTCCAGCGTCGCGGTGTCCGCGACGTAGCAGCCCTCGCCGTTCTTGACCGGGATCAGGATCTCCTGGCCGGCCTGGAAGGCGTTCGTCCAGGCGGTGCCGGTCGACTCCACGCGCAGGACCTGGTCCCGGTTGCGGAAATGCAGGTGCTGGTTGCGGGTGAGCGCGCCGGGCAGCAGGTGGGCCTCGCAGAGGATCTGGAAGCCGTTGCAGATGCCGAGCACCGGCAGGCCGCCCTGGGCCGCGTCCACGACCCGCTCCATCACCGGGGCGAACCGGGCGATGGCGCCGCAGCGCAGGTAGTCGCCGTAGGAGAAGCCACCCGGGAGGACGACGGCGTCCACCCCGTGCAGCTCCGCGTCACCGTGCCAGAGCCGGACCGGCTCGGCGCCGGCGATCCGGACGGCCCGGGCCGCGTCCCCGTCGTCGAGCGACCCGGGGAAGGTCACCACACCGACGCGGGCGGTCACTGGTGCGCGTCCACGGTCTCGTCCGCCTCGACCACCCGGACGGTGAAGTCCTCGATGACGGGGTTGGCGAGCAGCTTGTCGGCGATCTCCCGGGCCCGGTCCAGGTCCGGTTCGCCGGTGAACTCGATCTCGATCCGCCTGCCGATCCGGACAGAGGCGACGTCACTGACGCCGAGCCGCGGCAGCGCGTTTGCGACGGCCTGGCCCTGAGGATCGAGGATCTCGGGCTTGAGCATGACGTCGACGACGACGCGAGGCACTGGGCACTCCTGACTGTGTACGCAGTTGGGTGCCGGCCCACTACGGGCGAGCGCAGCCAGCGTACCTGGCAGATTCGGCTCCGGACGCACCGGCCGGGGGCAGTTCAGGCACTGATCAACATAACCACCGGCCCGCACGGAGGGCCGATGCGCGTTCGTTGCCGGGCCGATGCGGTTTCGTTGCCTGCCGCGCGCCCGGCGCACCACCACCACCCCGGTGAGCAGGGGGAATCTCCGGGGACGCGGGCAGGGATGACCGGTTCCCGACAAACAGGGACGAGCATGTCGTGACCCCGGGCCGTCACATCTATTAATCTCAATTAACCCTTGTGAACGGAGCGCGAGCGGCCTACCGTACATCGGCAGATGTCGATGCTTTCGACGCCCTCGACGGGTCACCCCCTCACCCGCCGAGGCCGCTTCAGCCCGGCGACCCCGGGCCTGCCGACAAGGAGTCCCCCGACATGCGCATCCGCCCCCTGCTCGCGGTGCTGACCACCGCGCTCGCCGGCGTCCTCGCCGCCTCGTCCGGCGCCACCGCCGCCCCCGCCGGCCCCCAGCCGATCATCGGTGGCAACACCGTCTCCTCCGCGCCGTGGGCCGCCGCGGTGTTCAGCAACGGCTCCTTCACCTGCTCCGGCAGTGTTATCGCGTCCCAGTGGGTGCTCACCGCCCGGCACTGCATCAACGGCTCGATGTCCGTCCGGATCGGCAGCGTCTACCGCTCCTCGGGCGGCGTGACCCGCACCGTCAGCGCCACCTACAGCCGCTACGACCTCGCCCTGATGCGCCTGTCCAGCCCGGTCAGCACGAGCGCGGTGACGCTGGCCAGCAGCAACCCGCCGATCGGCTCCACCAACTCGATCTACGGCTGGGGCCAGACCTGCTACAGCGGCTGCTCGGCCTCCAGCCAGCTCAAGACCGCCACGGTCCAGGTGACCAGCAACAGCGCCACCGACGCGTACGGCGGGCAGGCGATCCGGAGCACCGAGATCAGTGGCAACGCCTGGCGCGGCGACTCCGGCGGCCCGCAGTTCTACAACGGCCGGCAGGTCGGCGTCGCCTCCACCGCCGACGGCCAGAGCATCCAGAACTACGGCAGCGTCGCGTACAACCGGGCCTGGATCACCTCGGTGGCCGGTGTCTGACGGTTAGCGCCGTGGCGGCGCGGATGGCCGGGCGAGCGCCCGCCGTCCGCGCCGCCTCGTTTTGCAGCATCCGATCAGGTGAACACGGCTCACGAACGGGCCGGGCGTCGACTGACAGCATCGGAAACGTGCTGGTCGTGACGACGGATCAACTGCCTGGCTACGAGATCCGCCAGATCCTCGGCGAAGTGGTCTCATCGATGGCGCGGACCCGGAACCCGTACCGCGAGGGGGTCAAGAACCTGCGCGGTGGCGCGTACGACCCGATGGCGCCGGACAACCTGACCCGGTGGCGCACCGACTCGGTGGCCCGGCTGGGCGAGGAGGCCCTCCGGCTCGGCGCGAACGCCGTGGTGGGCATGCGCTTCGACAGCCGCGACTGCGGCGAGATGTGGATGGAGATCTGCGCGTACGGCACGGCGGTGATCGTCGTACCCAAGGTCCCCGACGTCATGCCGAGCGACCAGCCACTGGTCGCGGCGGAGACCGCCCACGAGCCCGGCTTCACCGAGGCCCCCGGCGGCATCGCGGAGCCGGCGAGCGCCCCCAACCTCTCCTCCGCCGCCGACACCCCCACCCGCAAGTCCTGAGGTCGGCGCCTCATCGCCCCGGCCACGCCGGGACGGGCGGGCCCCGGCGTGGCGTCAGGGGGTCAGAGGATGGGCGGCGGGGAGTAGGTAGCGGCCTCCGGGTGGGCCGTCACGACCGCCGTGATGCGCTTGGTGATCGCGTCGACCTGGGCCTGGGCGGCGCCGGTGAAGGTGGTGGGGTCGGCGACCAGGGCGTCGATCTCGGCGCGGGTCAGGCCCAGGCGGCCGTCGGCGGCGAGCCGGTCGAAGAGGTCGTTCTCGGCGGCGCCCTTCTCGCGCATGGCGAGTGCCACCCCGACCGCGTGCTCCTTGATCACCTCGTGCGCCACCTCCCGGCCGACGCCCCGGCGGACCGCCGCGACGAGGATCTTGGTGGTGGCGAGGAACGGCAGGAACCGCTCCAGCTCCCGGTTGATCACCGCCGGGTACGCCCCGAACTCGTCCAGCACGGTGAGGAAGGTCTGGAAGAGCCCGTCGGCGGCGAAGAACGCGTCCGGCAGGGCGACCCGGCGGACCACCGAGCAGGAGACGTCCCCCTCGTTCCACTGGTCGCCGGCCAGCTCGCCGACCATCGACAGGTAACCCCGGATGATCACGGCGAAGCCGTTCACCCGCTCCGACGAGCGGGTGTTCATCTTGTGCGGCATCGCGCTGGAGCCCACCTGACCGGGCTTGAAGCCCTCGGTGACCAGCTCCTGACCGACCATCAGCCGGATCGTGGTGGCCAGCGAGGACGGCGCGGCGGCGACCTGGGAGAGCGCCGCGAGCACCGCCACGTCGATCGAGCGCGGGTAGACCTGCCCGACGCTGTCCAGCACCCGGCTGAACCCGAGGTGCCCGGCCACCCGGCGCTCCAGCTCGGCCACCTTCTCCGCGTCGCCGTCGAAGAGGTCGAGCTGGTCGGCGGCGGTGCCGACCGGGCCCTTGATGCCGCGCAGCGGGTACCAGTTGATCAGGTCTTCCAGCCGCTCGTACGCGATCAGCAATTCCTCGGCGGCCGACGCGAAGCGCTTGCCCAGCGTGGTGGCCTGCGCGGCGACGTTGTGCGAACGCCCGGTCATCACCAGCCCGGAGTGCTCGTGCGCGAGCCAGGCCAGCCGGGCCAGGGCGGCCACCACCCGGTCCCGGATCAGCTCCAGCGAGCGGCGCACCTGGAGCTGCTCGACGTTCTCGGTGAGGTCCCGGGAGGTCATCCCCTTGTGCACGTGCTCGTGCCCGGCGAGCGCGCTGAACTCCTCGATCCGGGCCTTCACGTCGTGCCGGGTGACCCGCTCCCGCTCGGCGATCGAGGCCAGGTCGACGTCGTCGACCACCCGCTCGTACGCCTCGACCACGCCGTCCGGCACGGCCACACCGAGGTCACGCTGGGCCTTCAGCACGGCGAGCCAGAGCCGCCGCTCCATCCGTACCTTCTCCTCCGGCGACCAGAGGGCGACCAGCTCGGGCGAGGCGTACCGGTTGGCGAGCACGTTCGGGATCGTCGTCACGTACCTCATTCTCTCGTACGCCAGGAGCAGCGCCCGGACCGGGCCGAGGCGCGCCGCGCCGGCACGCCGCGTCAGGATGGCGGTGTCACAACTCCCGGCCCTGCGCGTCGCGGGCGATGATGCCGTCCAGCTGTACGCCGGGGGCGAGCACCTCCGGGTCGAACCAGAAGATCACCACTTGCCGGTCCTCGCTCCACCTCGCCAGCCGGGCGGTGACCTGACGGCCGTCGACCGTGCCGATGATCCGCTCGGCCGGCCCGACGAAGTACCCGAAGGTGGGCACGGGAGGGCGGGTCGACACCGGTCCCGACTGGTCGTAGCCGATCTCGTGGAACCCGGGCCGCCGGTCGCTGCCCGCGACGTCGTTGACGAGGAAATCCGAGGTCAGCTCCCCGCCGGCGGCGCGGCGGCCGGCGACCAACCCGATCTTCACCCGGGGCAGTGCGGGCACGTCGACGGGGACCACGTAGAAGACCCGCTGGTCGTCGCCGTACCGGATCCCGGCGTCCACCACGTCGCCGACCGGCTGCGGCCGCGGCTGCCAAGGGCTCGGGGTGGTGGTCACCGTGGGCCGCGTGGCGGGTGTGGTGACGGCCGGACCCGCGCGGCGATCCGGCTCGGGTGTGCGGGTCCGCTCCACGCCGACCGCGACGCCGACGACGACCACCGCCACCGACAGCGCCACCGCGCCCGCGCCGGCGAGTCGTCGGCGGCGGCGCAGCCGGCGACCCTCGCGCATGATCGTGGTCAGGTCGAGGGCGGTCCGGTCGGTCCGTTCGGTCGTCCGCATGGCCTCGCGGAGCTGCTCCACCTCGTTCATCGGCGCGTCCCGTGGATCTCCGGCGCGTCGGCGCCGGCGGTGCGCAGCTTCTGCAGGGCACGGGAACTGGTGCTCTTGACCGTGCCGACCGATACGTCCAGTTCGCGGGCCACCTGCGCCTCCGGAAGGTCGAAGTAGTAGCGCAGCACGACGATGGCGCGCTCGCGAGGGCTGAGCGTGCCGAGGATGGCGAGCAGCCACCGTCGGGTGGCGACCTCGTCAGCCACGTCCCCACGACGCTGCTCCGGGAGGTCGTCGGTGGGGTACTCGCGCAAGGGCCGCCGCCAGCTGTCGACGAGGTGGTTGACCAGCACCGTCCGGGCGTAGCCGTAGGCGTCGTGGTCGCGGACCCGGGACCACGAGGCGTACGTGCGGACCAGGGCGGTCTGCGCCGCGTCCTCGGCCTGGTGGTGGTTGCCGGTCATCAGGTAAGCGGCGTGCACCAGCCGCCCGGACGCGGCCCGAGCGAACTCGACGAACTCCGCGTCACCCCGAGCCATTGCCGCTCTTTCCGCACCCCACGCCGGACAGGACGAGTGGGGCGGGCGAAAGGTTGAGTCCTCGCGAGATCAACTTTGCGGCCGGGTCGCTCGTCCTCCTCCCTGCGCACCACCAGGCGGCGGTGCGCAGGGAGGGGAGACACATGACGCCGAAGACTACGGGCCGCGCGTGCGCCGGTGCCGTCCCGGTGCTGCTGGCTGCGCTGCTCAGCGGCTGCGCGCAGCCGGCGGCGGGGCAGCCGGCCGCCCGGGCCGCCGGGCCGGCCACCACGACGGCCGCGCCCGCGGCGTCGCCGCCGGTGACCGCCCGGCCGCGGCCCGTCCCGATCACCTACCCCGCGGACGGCGGCGGCCGCTGGCAGATCGCCGCCGGCGAGGCGGCGGCCCCGCGTGGTACCGGCCGGTTGCTGCGCTACCGCGTCGCGGTGGAACGCGACATCCACGGCCTGTCGGTGTCGGCCTTCGCGGCCGACGTCACCGGGACGTTGAACGACCCGCAGGGCTGGACGGCGGACGGGACGCTGCGCCTGCGCCGGGTCGGACCGGGCCAGCCCGCCGACTTCACCATCTACCTCGCCACGCCCGGCACCCGCGACGAGCTCTGCCAACACGGGCCGGACGGCTACACCTCCTGCCGCAACGGCGACCGGGTGGTGCTCAACGTCGCCCGCTGGGTGAAGGGTGTGCCGGGCTACGGCGCGAGCCTCGCCACCTACCGCCGGTACATGGTCAACCACGAGGTCGGGCACCGTCTCGGCCACGGCCACGAGCGGTGCCCGGGACGGGGCCGGCCGGCACCGGTGATGCAGCAGCAGTCGCTGGGCCTGCACGGCTGCACCGCGAACGCCATGCCGTACCTCGACGGTGAGCGGTACGCGGGGCGCTCGGGCGCGTACGACGACCCCATCCCGCCCCGCGAGCGGGGCCGGCCGTCGTGAGCCGGCGAGCGCCAGGTAGGTGGCCGGCCGGGGCCGGTGACGCCCGCCGGAAAGGCGGTGGAACGCTCAGCGCTCCAGGATCGCCGTGACGCCCTGCCCGCCGGCCGCGCAGATGGAGATCAGCCCCCGGCCGCTGCCCTTGCCGTCGAGCAGCTTGGCCAGGGTGGCGACGATCCGGCCGCCGGTGGCGGCGAACGGGTGCCCGGCGGCGAGCGAGGAGCCGTTGACGTTGAGCTTGTCCCGGTCGATCGAGCCGAGCGGGGCGTCCAGGCCCAGCCGGTCCTTGCAGAACTCCGGCGACTCCCAGGCGGCGAGGGTGGCCAGCACCTGCGAGGCGAACGCCTCGTGGATCTCGTAGTAGTCGAAGTCCTGCAAGGTCAGGCCGGCCCGGGCGAGCATCCGGGGCACCGCGTACGCGGGGGCCATCAGCAGCCCCTCGTCGCCGTGCACGAAGTCGACGGCGGCGACCTCCGACCAGGAGAACCAGGCCAGCACCGGCAGGTGGTGCTCCCGCGCCCACTCCTCGGACGCCAGCAGCACGGTCGACGCGCCGTCGGTGAGCGGGGAGGAGTTGCCGGCGGTCATGGTCGCCTGGTCGGCGTCCGGGCCCTTGGCGCCGAAGACCGGCTTGAGCGAGCCGAGCTTCTCCAGCGTGGTGTCCGGGCGGAGGTTCTGGTCCCGGGTCAGCCCCAGGTAGGGCGTCATCAGGTCGTCGAAGAAGCCCCGCTCGTACGCGGCGGCGAGCCGCTGGTGCGACCGGAGCGCCAGCTCGTCCTGCGCCTGCCGGTCGATCTGCCAGCGCCGCGCCGTCTGTGCGGCGTGCTCGCCCATCGACAGCCCGGTACGCGGCTCGGCGTTGCGCGGGATCTCCGGCTTGAACGGCTGGTGCGGCCGCAGCTTGGCGGCGATCTTCAGCCGCTCGCCGAGGGTGCGGGCGGAGTTGAGCTTGAGCAGGGTGCGGCGCATGTCCTCGTTGACGGCCAGGGGCGCGTCGGAGGTGGTGTCGACGCCACCGGCGATGCCCACGTCGATCTGCCCGAGGGCGATCTTGTTGGCGACCAGGATGGCCGCCTCCAGGCCGGTGCCGCAGGCCTGCTGGATGTCGTACGCGGGGGTGTGCGGGTCGAGTTTCGAGCCGAGCACCACCTCGCGGGTGAGGTTGAAGTCCTTCGCGTGCTTGAGCACCGCGCCGGCCACCACCTCGCCGACCCGCTGCCCGGCCAGGCCGAACCGGGCCACCAACCCGTCCAGCGCCGCGCCCAGCATGTCCGCGTTGGACGCGTTCGCGTATCGCGAGTTGGACCGGGCGAAGGGGATGCGGTTGCCGCCGATGACCGCGACCCGCCGGATGCTCTGCACGATCCCGCCTCCGTTTCAGGACTTGCCCACAACCTACTGGCCAGTAGGCTACGCCTATGACCGACAGGTACGCGAGCTTCGTCCAATCGGGGGCCGGCCGCGCGCTGGTCAAGCGCCTCGGGCTGCCCGACCCGCCGCGACTGCGCCGGCACACGCCCGGCGATCCGCTCCTGCCCGGGCCGGCGCTGCTCGGCGCGGCCACCGGCGGCCGGCTCGGCGAGCCGGTCGGAAAGATCCTGACCTTCGCCGGGGTCGAGGTGCGCGATCCCGTGGCCGGCACCACCGCCACCGACGGCACTCCCCAGCGGTACGGCGCGCTGGTCTACGACGCCACCGGCATCACCGACTCCACCGGGCTGCGCCAGCTCTACGACTTCTTCCACCCGCAGGCCCGCTCGGTGCTGCCCAGCGGCCGGGTGATCGTGCTGGGCACCCCGCCGAGCGAGTGCGGCTCGCCGCGCGAGGCCACCGCCCAGCGCGCCCTGGAGGGCCTGACCCGCAGCATCGGCAAGGAGTTCGGCCGCGGGGTCACCGCCCAGCTCGTGTACGTCACCAAGGAGGGCGACGCGGGCACCCTGACCAGCCTCGAATCGACCCTGCGATTCCTCCTGTCCGGCCGCTCCGCGTACGTCTCGGGGCAGGTCGTCCGGGTCGGGGCCGGCACCGCCGAGGCGCCGGCGGACTGGGACGGCCCGCTCGACGGGCAGGTGGTCCTGGTCACCGGGGCGGCCCGGGGCATCGGCGCGGCGCTGGCGAAGGTGCTGGCCCGCGACGGGGCCCAGGTCGTCGCCCTGGACATCCCGGCGGCGGGCGACGAGCTGGCCGCGGTGGCCAACGAGATCGGCGGCAGCGCCGTCCAGCTCGACCTGACCACCCCGGACGCGCCCACCCGGCTCGCCGAGCACCTCGCCGGCCGGCACGGCCGGGTCGACGTGGTGGTGCACAACGCGGGCATCACCCGGGACAAGACGCTCGGCCGGATGGACGCCGACCGGTGGGACCAGGTGCTCGACGTCAACCTCTCCAGCCAGGAGCGGATCAACGACGTGCTGCTGGAACGCGACCTGATCCCGGCCGGCGGCCGGATCGTGGCGGTCTCCTCGATCGCCGGCATCGCCGGCAACCGGGGCCAGACCAACTACGCCACCAGCAAGGCAGGCGTGATCGGGCTGGTCGAGTCGCTGGCCCCGGCGCTGCGCGAGCGCGAGATCAGCGTCAACGCGGTCGCCCCCGGCTTCATCGAGACCCGGCTGACCGCCCGCGTCCCGCTGGCGCTGCGCGAGGCGGGCCGCCGGATGAACAGCATGGCGCAGGGCGGGCTGCCGGTGGACGTGGCCGAGACGATCGGCTGGCTGGCCTGGCCGGCGTCCGGCGCGGTGAGCGGCAACGTGGTCCGGGTCTGCGGCCAGAGTCTGCTGGGGGCGTGATGGCGAGGAAGAAGCGGCCGGAGAACGGCCCGGCGGAGAACCTCTCCGTGGGAGACCTCATCGACGGGCCGACCGAGGTGATCTCGGCGGCGGACCTGGCCGCCGTCCGGGCCGCCTCGTCGGAGCACGACGTGAGCCTGGAAGCCACCCACGACCTGTCGGCGTACGCGACCACGGATCTGTCCGGGTACGCCGCCCCGGCGGGCCGGGCGCGGGTCGAGCTGCCCCGGATGCCGGCGCCCGGCGCGCTCTACCGCCGGGCGCTGCGCGACGCGGTGCCGGTCATCGGCCGGTCCCGCCGCCCGGACGCCCCGCCGCAGGTCGAGCTGGCCGTCGCCGGGAGCACCGTCGACCGGGCGCACCTGGCCGACTACGACCGGGTCTGCGGGTTCCGCCTGGCCGACCGGCTGCCGGCCACGTACCCGCACGTCATGGGTTTCCCGCTGTCGCTGCGGCTGATGACCACGCCGGAGTTCCCGATCGCGCTGACCGGCGTGGTGCACGTGGGCAACCGGATCACCGTGCACCGCCCGATCGAGGCCGGCGAGACGCTGGACTTCGTCACGTACGCGGAGAACCTGCGACCGCACGAGCGGGGACGGCAGATCGACGTCGTCCTGGTCGGGTCGGTCGGTGGCGAGGAGGTCTGGCGGGGCGTCTCGACGTACCTGGGCAAGGAGCGCACGCCCGGCGGCGGTGCGCGGCGCGACCGGGGTGAGCGGCCCGCGCCGCCAGCCGCCACCGCCCGCTGGCGCGTCGAGCCCCGGGTCGGTACGGACTACGCCCGGGTCTCCGGCGACCACAACCCGATCCACACCTCCCGGCTGGGAGCGCGGCTGCTCGGCTTCCCCCGCCCGATCGCGCACGGGATGTGGAGCAAGGCCCGTTGCCTGGCGACGCTGGAGAGCCGGCTGCCGGACGCGTACACGGTGGACGTGGCGTTCAAGCTCCCGGTGCCGCTGCCCGGCACCGTGGCGTTCAGTGCCACCCCGGCCTGGGACTTCGCCCTGCACGACGCGCGGACCGGTCGTCCGCACCTGGTCGGCACCATCCGCTGAACGACGCGAGGGGTTGGCTTTCACCCCGTCGTGCGTTAGGTTGTTCTCACATTGAGTTGTTCTCGAAGTGAGAGAGACGCCGTGAACGAGCAGGACTTCCTCGCCGCGTACGACCCCTCGGCCTACCCCTCGATCGCCGTCACCGTCGACGTGGTCGCGCTGACCATCCGCGACGGCGAGCTGCACCTGCTGCTGATCCGCCGGGGCCAACCGCCGTACGAGGGCCACTGGGCGCTGCCCGGCGGGTTCGTCCGCCCCGACGAGGACCTGGCCACCGGCGCGCGCCGGGAGCTGGCCGAGGAGACCGGGCTCGGCGGCGAACGGCTGCGCCGCGTACACCTGGAACAGCTCGCCAGCTACGGCGCCGTCGACCGCGACCCGCGGATGCGCGTCGTCTCCGTCGCCCACCTCGCCTTCGCGCCCGACCTGCCCGACCCGGCCGCCGGCACCGACGCCGACGAGGCGATCTGGCTGCCGGTGACCGCGCTGACCAGCCGGCAGCTCGCCTTCGACCACGGCCGGATCATCGAAGACGGGCTGGAACGGGCCCGCGCCAAGCTGGAGTACACCCCGCTGGCCACCCGCTTCCTCGACGGCGAGTTCACCATCAGCGAGCTGCGCGCCGTCTACGAGACGGTGTGGGGGCACCCGCTGCACGCCGGCAACTTCCACCGCAAGGTGCTCTCCGTGCCGGGCTTCGTGGAGAGCACCGGCGCCAGCACCGAGCGGGGCGGCGCCCGGGGCGGGCCCCGCGCCAAGCTCTACCGGGCCGGCGACGCCCGGCTGCTGCACCCGGCGCTGCTGCGCCCCGCCCGCGAGGAGACGGTCCGGTGAGGACCGACGAGGCGATCCGGCTGGTCGCGGCGGCTCGCACCGACGAGGAGCTGTTCGGCACGACCGAGCCGGCCCGCCGCTACCGGCGGCTGGTCGCGGCCCTGCACCCCGACCGGCTGGGCGCGGCCGACCCGCGGGTACGCGCCGAGGCCGCCGACGCGCTGGCCCGGGTCATCACCCGGTGGCGGGCCCGAGGCGCGCTCGGCGACTACCGGCTCACCCGCCTCGCCCACGTCGGCGACCTCGCCGACCTGTACGACGTCGGGGCGGACCGGCTGCTCAAGCTGCCCCGCAACCCGGCCGACAACGACCTGATGACCCGTGAGGCGCACGCCCTGCGGGTGATCGAGGATCGCGGCGACCCCCGGCACCTGCCGTACGTGCCCCGACTGGTCGACTCGCTGCGCACCCGCGACCCGGCCACCGGTGTCGAACGGCAGGTCACCGTGCTGGCCACCGCGCCCGGCCTGCGCAGCCTCGACGAGGTGCGCCGGGCGTACCCGGACGGGCTGGACGGCCGCGACGTGGCCTGGATGTGGCGGCGGCTGCTGGTCGCGCTCGGCCTGGCCCACCGGGCCGGCGTGGTGCACGGCGCGGTGCTGCCCCGGCACGTCCTGATCGAGCCCGACGCGCATGGCGTGGTGCTCGTCGACTGGTGCTTCTCGGTGGTCGACGGCGGCACCGTTCCGGCCCTGGTGCCCGGCCACGAGGACTGGTACCCGCCAGAGGTCGTCGCGAGGCGGCCGTGCGGCCCGGGCACCGACATCGCGATGGCCGCCCGCTGCATGACCGACCTGATGGGCGACCGGGCACCGCGCGCGCTGCGCGACTTCGCCGCCGGGTGCCGGCGCCCCGCCCTGAACGCCCGACCCGACGACGCCTGGCGGCTGCTGGGCGAGCTGGACCAGGTACTGGACCGGCAGTACGGGCCGCGCACCTTCCGCCCCTTCACCCTCACCCGTTAGGAGCTGTCATGGGCAGTGGAATCTGGTCCACCGACGTGTACGACGCCGCGGACCGCTACCGCCGGGCCACCGGCGCCAGCGCCTTCTCCTACAGCGACAGCGGGGCGCGCACCGTGCACCCCGCGCTCGACCCCCGCGGCGCGGTGCGGGAGAGCCGCGACTCGGCCGAGCACCCGCAGTCGACCCCGATCGCGGTGCTCTTCGACGTGACCGGCTCGATGGGGCACGTGCCGCGCGTGCTCCAGACCAAGCTGCCGCAGCTGCTCGGCCTGCTGCTGCGGCAGGGCTACGCCCGCGACCCGCAGATCATGTTCGGCGCGATCGGCGACGCCACCTGCGACCGGGTGCCGTTGCAGGTCGGGCAGTTCGAGTCGGACAACCGGATGGACGACGACCTCGGCCGGATCGTGCTGGAGGGTGGCGGCGGCGGGCAGATGACCGAGTCGTACGAGCTGGCGATGTACTTCATGGCCCGGCACACCGCCACCGACAGCTGGGACAAGCGCGGCCGGCGCGGCTACCTGTTCATCATCGGCGACGAACTCGCCTACCCCCGGGTGAAGGCCCGCGAGGTGGCCCGCCTGATCGGTGACGACCTGCGCGAGGACGTCGGGCTGCGGCAGATCGTGGACGAGGTGACCCGCCGCTGGGACACCTACTACCTGCTCCCCGCCGGCAGCCACTACTCCGGCAACGCCACCGTGCTCGACCACTGGCGGGGCCTGCTCGGGCAGCAGGCCGTCGAGCTGGACGACCTGGACGCGGTCTGCGAGACCATCGCGCTGACGATCGGGCTCGGCGAGCAGGCCATCGACCTGGACGAGGGCCTGCGCGACCTGGACCGGGCGGGCTCGACGGCCACCGGCACGGTGTCCAGGGCGCTGGCCCGGCTCGACGGCGGGCGGCGGACCGAGGTGGCCGCGCTGCCGGTCACCCGCACCGACGGTCGCGGGGTCACCCGGCTGTGAACCACGTGATGGTGGTCGACCTCGGCTACGGCGACGCCGGCAAGGGCACCGTCGTGGACTGGCTCTGCGCGACCCGGCCCGTCCACACGGTGGTCCGTTTCAACGGGGGCGCGCAGGCGGCACACAACGTCGTGCTGCGCGACGGGCGACACCACACGTACGCGCAGTTCGGCGCCGGGACGTTCCGCCCCGGCGTCGGTACGCACCTGTCGCGGCACGTGGTGGTGGACCCGCTGGCGCTGGCCGCCGAGGCCGACCACCTCACCTCGGTGGGGGTGCCCGACGCACTCGACCGGCTGACGGTGGACGGGGAGGCGCTGCTGGCCACCCCGTACCACCGGGCCGCGAACCGGGCCCGGGAGACCGCCCGGGGAGCCGACCGGCACGGCTCCTGCGGGCTGGGGGTGGGCGAGGCCGTCGGGTACGGCCTCGCCCACCCGGACGAGGCGCCCCGGGTGGCCGACTGCCGCCGCCCGGCCCTGCTCCGCCGCCGGCTGACCGCGCTGCGGGACCGGCTGACCGCCGAGCTGGGTCCGCTGGACGCGCCGCCGGTCGAGGACTGCCTGCCCGCGTTCACCGGGTTCGCCGCCCGGGTGGCGATCGTCGACCGGTCCTGGCTGGCGGGGGCGCTGCGGGCGGGGACCTGCGTCTTCGAGGGAGCGCAGGGGGTGCTGCTGGACGAGTGGCATGGCTTCCACCCGTACACCACGTGGAGCACGACGACCTTCGCCAACGCCGAGGCGCTGCTGGCCGAGGCGGGCCTGGCCGGGCAGGCGCGGCGGCTGGGCGTCGTACGGGTGGTGACCACCCGGCACGGGCCCGGGCCGCTGGTGACCGAGGACCGGACGCTGCCGCTGACCGACCCGCACAACCCGACCAACCCGTGGCAGGGCCGCTTCCGGTTCGGGCACTTCGACGCGGTGGCCCACCGGTACGCCCTCGCCGTGGCGGGTGGGGTCGACGGCCTCGCCCTCACCCATCTCGACATCGCCGGACCCCGGCTGCGGCTGTGCCGCCGCTACGACGGGATGGACCGGCTGCTGCCCGGCCCGCCGGGCGACCTGGACCGGCAGGCGGCCCTCACCGCCCGCCTGCTGCGGGCCCGGCCGGTCTACGACGACCCGCCCGCCGACTGGGCGGCGGCGGTGGCCGGGGAGCTGGGCGCCCCGGTGGTGCTCACCTCGCACGGCCCCACCGCCGAGGAGAAGACGCCGCACGGCTGGCTGGCCGAGGAAGCCGGGCGCGCCGGCCACCGGGCCGTAGCCGCGGCCGCCGGTAAGTCCGGCCACCGGTCGCCGGTGTCCTGATCCGCCGACTCGGCCCGGGGGCGGTGGCCGAGCCCGGAGCATGAGGGCATGGAGCCCGTGCTCGACCTGTTCCGCCACACGGTCAGCTCGCCGTGGGTGTACCTGGTGATCTTCGCGGTCACCGCGGTCGACGCGTTCTTCCCGGCGGTGCCCGGCGAGACCGTGGTGATCACCGCCGGGGTCCTCGCCGCCGCCGGGGAGCCGAACCTGGTCGCGGTGATCGTGAGCGCCGCGCTCGGCGCGCTCGCCGGTGACCACGTCTCCTACGGCATCGGCCGGGGCGGGGGTGCTCACCGGCTGACCCGGCTCCCCGCGGAGAGCCGCCGCCGGGCCGGCTCCGAGTGGGCCCGCCGGGCCGTGGAGCAGCGCGGCGGGATGATCCTGATGACCGCCCGGTACGTCCCCGGCGGTCGCACCGCGGTCACCCTGACCATGGGCGCGGTCCGCTACCCGCTGCGCTGCTTCCTGCTCTTCGACACCCTCGCGGCCGGCACCTGGGCGACCTACTGCGGCCTGCTGGGCTACTTCGGCGGCCTCGCCTTCGAACGCGATCCGGTCAAGGGCCTGCTCGCCGGGGTCGCCCTCTCCCTGGCGTTGACCGGCCTGCTGGAGGTGGTCCGTCGGCTGCGCCAACGCGCCCACCGCCACCCCGCCGTCCACCGCTGACCCGGCTGCTCCCCGCTGCTCCCATGATCGGGTCGCAATATCCGCGACGACACGCCGTCGAAGCTGCCGGAACTCGTCACCCGATCATGAGCCGCCGGACCAGAGCGAGCGCGGCCCTCAGCTCGCCGGGGGTCGCCAGGTGGCGCCGCGCAGGAGCTGGCCGGCGCCGAGCCAGGCGACGTTCATCATCCGGGTGGCGGTCTTCTCCGGGTCGGCCTCGGGGTGGTCGGCGAGCCAGTCGGCCAGCGACTCGGTGGCGCCGACCAGGGCGTACGCGACGACCTCCAGCTCGGTCTCGCCCACCTCGCGCCCCTCGGCGCGCAGCGCGTGGTCGAGCATCCCCGCGACGACCTCGACCAGGCGGGCGCGCATCGCGGCCAGCTCCCCGGCGAACGGCTGCGAGCCCCGGGCCTGCCGGTAGAGCACCGCCCAGCCGTCCCGGTGCGCCCCGACGAAGCCGAAGAAGGCACGCAGCCCACGCCAGAGCCGTTCGTCGGCGGGCAGGTCGGGTGCGGCCGCCCCGGCGATCGCCTGCATCATCCGGGTGCCCTCACGGTGCAGGCAGGCGACGAAGAGCTCCTCCTTGGTGCCGAGGTAGGCGTAGACCATCGGCTTGGAGATGCCGGCGTCCTCGGCGATCTCGTCCATGCTGGCGGCGTGGAAGCCGCGCCGGGAGAAGACCTTGACCGCGGCGTCGAGCATCTGCTGCTCGCGTACGGCCCGGGGTAGGCGCTTGAACGTGGGTGTGCTGGACACTCTTGCGAGCATACCTACTCGTGCGTAAGGTTACGCCCGAGTAACCAAAGTCGGCCCGCCCGAGAGGTGCATTCCCCCATGACTGACTTCGACCCGGCCAACTTCGCCAACGTCGGCCCCAAGGAGTTCGCGCAGCTCGTCAAGTCCACCCCCGACGACAAGATCGCCGAGGTGATGTCCGGCGACCTGCGCGGCAAGATCCTCAGCGAGGTCTTCGGCCGGATGCCGCAGCTGTTCCGCGCCGACCGGGCCGGTTCCACCAACGCGGTCATCCACTGGAACATCACCGGCCGGCCCGACGGTGGCACCGACACCTACGAGGTCGCCATCGCCGACGGCACCTGCACGGTCAACGAGACCCCGCAGCACGACCCGAAGCTCAGCCTCACCATGGGCCCGGTCGAGTTCCTGAAGATCGTCTCCGGTGGCGCCAACCCGGTGATGATGTTCATGACCGGCAAGCTCAAGGCCAAGGGCGACCTGGGCCTGGCGGCCAACATCGCCAACCTGTTCGACATCCCCAAGGCCTGACATGGCCGAGTTCTCGCTCGACCTGAACGAGGAACAGCGGGATCTACGCGACTGGGTGCACGGCTTCGCCGCCGAGGTCGTGCGCCCGGCCGCGGCCGAGTGGGACGCCCGGGAGGAGACTCCCTGGCCGATCATCCAGGAAGCGGCGAAGGTCGGCCTTTACGGCTTCGAGTTCCTCGCCACCTGCTGGGCCGACCCCACCGGCCTCTCCCTGCCGATCGCCAGCGAGGAACTCTTCTGGGGTGACGCGGGCATCGGCCTGAGCATCTTCGGCACCGGCCTCGCGGTCGCCGCCATCTACGGCGCGGGCACCCCCGATCAGCTGGTCGAGTGGGTACCGCAGTGCTTCGGCGACGTCGACCAGCCCGCCGTGGCCGCGTTCTGCACCAGCGAGCCGGAGGCCGGCTCCGACGTCGGCGCGATGCGTACCCGGGCGGTCTACGACGAGGCCACCGACGAGTGGGTGCTGCGCGGGCAGAAGGCGTACGCCACCAACGGCGGGATCGCCGGGGTGCACGTGGTCACCGCCTCGGTCGAGCCGGAGCTGGGCTCGCGCGGGCAGGCCGCGTTCGTCGTACCGCCGGGCACCGCCGGGCTGAACGCGACCCGCAAGCTGCGCAAGCTGGGCCTGCGCGCGTCGCACACCGCCGACGTCTTCCTCGACGACGTACGCGTGCCCGGGCGCTGCCTGCTCGGCGGCCGGGACGCCCTGCTGGAGCGGCTCGACCGGGCCCGCTCCGGGCAGAAGGCCTCCGGGCAGGCCGCGATGCGCACCTTCGAGCTGTCCCGGCCCACCGTCGGCGCGCAGGCGCTCGGCGTGGCCCGGGCCGCCTACGAGTACGCCCTGGACTACGCGAAGGACCGGGTCCAGTTCGGACGGCCGATCATCGCCAACCAGGCGGTCGCGTTCGCGCTGGCCGACATGAAGATGGAGATCGACGCCGCCCGGCTGCTGGTCTGGCGGGCCTCCTGGATGGGCCGCAACAACCGCCCCTTCACCGCCGGCGAGGGCTCGATGTCCAAGCTCAAGGCGGGCGAGGTGGCCGTCGCGGTGACCGAGAAGGCGGTGCAGCTGCTCGGCGGCGCGGGCTTCCTGCGCGACCACCCGGTCGAGCGGTGGTACCGGGACGCCAAGATCTACACCATCTTCGAGGGCACCTCCGAGATCCAGCGGTTGGTCATCTCCCGCGCCATCTCCGGCATGCAGATCCGCTGACCCGTCACCGTCGGTGGTGGCGTACGCCACTGCCGGCTGTCCACCAGCTGGCAACTGCTCGCACCGGTTGGGCTACCGGAAGCATCCGGTGCATGATCGAAAGGTGACGTCCCGTGTGAAGGGCCCCCGCGGGGGCCCTTCACCGCACCCCCGAAGGAGGCCGCCACATGGACCTGCCGTTCGTCGTGGCCACGCTGACCCGGCGGGGGCTGCTCACCCCGGGCCGGCCGATCCGGGTCGCCTCCCAGCTTCAGGCGCTGCGCAAGTGGGGCTGGAGCCTCGCCGGCGAGCTGCGCCAGGCCGCCGCCCGCGACCCGGGCCGGGTCGCCGTCATCGACGAGCAGGGCGTCGAACTGACCTATCAGGAGCTGCTCGACCGGGCGGAACGACTGGCCCGGGCGATGCGTACCGGGCTCGGCGTGCAGGCCGGCGACCGGGTCGGGGTGCTCTGCCGCAACCACCACGGGCTGATCGAGGCGGTCGTCGCCGCCACCGTGCTCGGCGCCGACGCGGTGCTGGTCAACAGCGGCCTCGCCGCCGCGCAACTGGCCACCGTGGCCGAGGAGCAGCGGCTGCGGGTGCTGGTGCACGACGACGAGTTCGCCGACCGGCTCCTCGGCCTCCCCGCCGAGGTGCACCGGGTGGACGAGCGCGGCCTCGAGGAGCTGATCGCCGGCGCGCTCCCCGGCGACCTGCAACCGCCCGAGCGCGACGGCCGGACGATCGTGCTCACCTCCGGCACCACCGGCGCGCCGAAGGGCGCCCGCCGCCCCACTCCCAACGGGTTCGGCCCGCTGGTGTCCATCATCGACCGCATCCCGCTGCACGCCCGGGACACCGTGATGATCGCCGCGCCGCTCTTCCACACCTGGGGGTACGCCGCGCTCCAGGTCGCCTTCGCGCTGCGCGCCACGATCGTGCTGCACCGCCGGTTCGAGCCGACCGCCACGCTGGCCGCGCTCGTGGCCCACCAGTGCCAGGCGCTCTTCGCCGTACCTGTGATGGTGCAGCGGCTGCTCGACGTGCCGCCGCCGGATCCGCGGCCGCCGCTGAAGGTGGTCGCGGTCAGCGGCTCGGCGCTGCCCGGCGGGCTGGCGCCGCGGTTCATGGACGTCTACGGCGACGTGGTCTACAACCTGTACGGCTCGACGGAGGTCTCCTGGGCCTCCATCGCCGGCCCCGCCGACCTGCGCGAGGCGCCCACCACCGCCGGCCGGCCGCCGCACGGCACCCGGCTGGAGATCCTGGACGACGACGGCGAGCCGGTGCCCAACGGGCGGGTCGGGCGGATCTTCGTGGGCAACGAGATGCTCTTCGAGGGCTACACCTCCGGGGCGCGTCGGGAGACCCACGACGGGCTGCTCGACACCGGCGACCTCGGCCGGATCAACGCCGACGGGCTGCTCTTCGTCGACGGCCGCGCCGACGACATGATCGTCTCTGGCGGGGAGAACGTCTTCCCGTCCGAGGTGGAGGATCTGCTGGCCCGCCTCCCCCAGGTCCGCGAGGCCGCCGTGATCGGCGTACCCGACCCGGAGTACGGCCAGCGGCTCGCCGCCTTCCTCGGCCTGCACCCCGGCGAGGTGCTCGACCCCGAGGCGGTCCGCGAGTACGTCCGGCACTACCTGGCCCGGTTCTCCGTACCCCGGGACGTGATCTTCGTGAAGTACCTGCCGCGCAACGCCACCGGGAAGGTGCTCAGCCGGGAACTGCGCCGCTACTACGGTTGACCGAGGGGTACCCCGAGCCACCGTCCCGGGTACGCCAAGGGATTCTCCCCGATGCTCCCGGCCCCACCCGGGCGGGAGGCTCGACCGTATGAAGATCACGAACAGCCGTACCCCCGTCCTCGTCGTCGCGGCGCTCGGCCTGGCGCTGACCGTCGCCACCCCCGCCGCAGCCGCTCCGGGCAGCGCCGCCGGCCGGGCGGGAGCCACCTGCCACCCCGGCACCCTCGATCCGTCCCCGCTGCGCGCGTCGATCAGCGGCTTACCGAACGCCGACGCGACCAGCGCGCAGGTGCGCATCTCCACGCCGGAGGGCTGCTGGACCGGCGTCAGCGGAGTGCGAGACCTGCGCAGCCAGGCCCCCGTCCCGCCGCACGCCCGGTTCCGGATCGGCAGCGTCACCAAGGTCTTCACCGCCGCGCTGGTGCTGCAACTGGCCGCCGAGGGCCGCATCGACCTGGCCGATCCGGTGCAGCGTCACCTGCCCGGGCTGCTGCCCGCCGACTATCCGACCGTCACCGTTCGCCAGCTGCTCGACCACACCAGCGGCATCCCCAGCCCGACCATGCCGGACGGGATCGAGTGGCAGCTCGCCCACCGGTACGACCGGTGGACGCCGGAGCAGGTCGTGCGGCTCGGCCTGCGCAACCCCCGGGAGTTCGAGCCCGGGACCAGGCAGCACTACACGAACATGGGCTACATCGTCGCGGGCCTGCTGGTGGAGAAGGTCACCGGCCACCCGTACGCGCGGGAGCTGGAACGGCGGATCGCCGGCCCGCTGCGCCTGCGCAGCACCTACGCCCCCGGCGACGACCCGCGCATCCTCGGTCCGCACGCCCACGGATACCAGGCCGTCGTGCGCGACGGGGCCACTGAACTGGTGGACGCGACCACGTGGAGCCAGACCTTCACCCCGGCCGCCGGCAACGTCATCTCCAGCCTGGTCGACCTGGACACGTTCATGACCGCACTCTTCGCCGGCCGGGTCGTGCCGCCGGCCCAGCTGGCCGAGATGTTCACCCTGCCCGCGGTCCCCGACATCGCCGGCGGTCCGGCCCGGTACAGCGTCGGGCTCACCGCGTTCCCACTGCCCGGAGGCGAACTTCTGTGGATCAAGACGGGGTCCCGGTTCGGGTATTTGACCGGCGTGGCGTCCACTCGCGATGGTCGGTTCCGGATGCAGTACTCGATCACCGGGACCGACGCCAAGGGTGAGGAGCTCAGCCGTACCGCCCAGGCCGTCATCGGTGCCGGGCTCGGAATGCTCTGACGACGCTCCGTCGGGCGGGGACCTCCCCGCCCGACGGGCGGGCCGGTCGTCGGTCGGGGACGGCGAGCCGGCCCTCGACCGCGGCGGCGGCGATGTCGGTGCGGTGCGGCGAGCCGACCTCGGCCCGACGCCGGATCCGACGGTCGGGACGGAGCGGGTTGACCTAGGCTGACGATCATGGGTGGCTCCGGTCCGGTCGGGCACCGGCGTCGCACGCCGCTGCTCCTGGTCGAGGCCGCCACCCTGCTCTCCGGCATCGGCAACGGCGTCGCCATGGTCGCCCTGCCCTGGCTGGTGCTGGAACGCACCGGCAGCGCCACCGCCGCCGGCGTGGTCGCGGCGGCCACCGGGCTGCCCCTGCTGCTGTCCAGCCTGATCTCCGGAACGGTCGTCGACCTGCTCGGCCGGCGCCGCACCGCCCTGATCTCCGACACCCTCTCCGCGCTGTCGGTGGCCGCGATCCCCGTGGTCGACGCGCTGATCGGGCTGAACCTGACCTGGATCGTGCTGCTCGCCGCGCTCGGCGCGGTCTTCGACCCGGCCGGGCTGACCGCTCGGGAGACGCTGCTCCCGGCCGCCGCGCAGACCGCCCGCTGGCCCATCGAACGGGCCAACGGCGTGCACGAGGCGGTCTGGGGAGTCGCCTTCCTGATCGGACCGGGCGTCGGCGGCGTGCTCATCGCGGCACTCGGCCCCGGCCCGACGCTCTGGGTCACCGCCGGTGGCTTCCTGCTGGCCGTCCTGCTCATCGCCGCCGTCCGGCTCCCCGGGGCGGGCCGGCCGGAACGCCCACCGGCCGGGCTGCTCGCCGGCACCACCGAGGGGCTGCGCTTCGTGTGGCGGGACCCGCTGCTGCGGGCGATCGGCCTGATCACCATGGTGCTGGTGGCGCTCTACCTGCCCGTCGAGGGGGTGCTGCTGCCGGCGTGGTTCGTCGCCGAGGGTCAACCCGCCCGGCTGGGCGCCGTGCTGATGGCGATGAGCGCCGGGACCATCGTCGGCGCGCTCGGCTCCGGCTGGGCGGGTCGCCTGCTGAACCGCCGCGCCCTCATGGCCGGCGCGCTGGTGGTCACCGGCGGCGCGCTGGTCGGGCTCGCCGCGCTGCCGCCGTACCCGGTGATGCTCGGCTGCGCCGCCCTGGTCGGACTCGCGTACGGGCCGGTCAACCCGCTCTCCAACTACGCCATGCAGACCCGCACCCCGGAACGGCTGCGCGGCCGCGTCGTGGGGGTGATGACCTCGCTGGCGTACGCCGCCGGCCCGGCCGGCTACCTGCTCGCCGGGCCGCTGGCGGAGGGCGTCGGGCTGCGACCGGCCTTCCTGGTGCTGGCCGGTGCGCTGCTGGTGGCGGCGCTGGTCGCCGCCCCGCTGCCGGTGCTGCGGCTGCTCGACGCGCCGCCGCTGCACCCGCCCGCACCTCCGGGCGGCACCACCGGCCGGACCGAGGGGCCGGTACCGCTCGGCGAGCAGTGGGCCCCCACGGCCCATCGCGACCCAACCGGCGGGTCGGGGGCCACTTTGTGATCGGAGTGCCCGGTCGGGCCGGTCAGCCGCCGGCGGGAACGGTGATCCGGCCGTCGACCGCCGCGGCGGCGATGTCGGTGCGGTGCTGCGAGCCGGCCAGCTCGACGCCGCGTACCAGGGCGTAGGCGGCGTCCCGCGCGGCGGCCAGGTCGGGGCCGGTGGCCGTACCGCAGAGGACCCGGCCTCCGGCGGAGAGCAACGCGCCGTCGGCGGCCCGGCGGGTGCCGGCGTGGATGATCCCGGCGCGGTCCGCGCCGGTGATCACATCACCGGTACGCGGGGACGCCGGGTAGCCCTCGGCGGCGACCACGACGGTGACGGCGGCACCGGCGCGCCAGCGCAGCGGCGGGTGCGCGGCCAGCGTGCCGGTCGCCGCGGCGTGCAGCAGCCCGGCCAGCGGGGTCTCCAGCAGCGCGAGGACCACCTGGGTCTCGGGATCGCCGAAGCGGGCGTTGAACTCGATCACCCGGGGACCGGCGGCGGTCAGCGCCAGCCCGACGTAGAGCAGCCCGGCGAACGGGGTGCCCCGGCGGCGCAGCTCGGCCAGCGTCGGGTGCACCACGTCGGCCATCACCTCGTCGACCAGGCCGGCCGGCGCCCAGGGCAGCGGGGCGTACGCCCCCATGCCGCCGGTGTTCGGGCCGGTGTCGCCGTCGCCGATCCGCTTGAAGTCCTGCGCCGGGAGCAGCGGCACCGCCGCCTCCCCGTCGGTGACCACGAAGAGGGAGACCTCCGGACCGTCGAGGTACTCCTCGATCACCACCCGGCCGCAGTCGCGGGCGTGTGCCAGCGCGGCGTCCCGGTCGTCGGTGACCACCACGCCCTTGCCGGCGGCCAGCCCGTCGTTCTTCACCACGTACGGCGCCCCGAAGTCGTCCAGCGCCTTCGCCGTGCTCTCCGCGTCCGTGCAGGTGTACGCCCGCGCGGTCGGCACCCCGGCCGCGGTCATGATCTCCTTGGCGAAGGTCTTGGAACCCTCCAGCCGAGCGGCCTCGGCGGACGGCCCGAACACCGCGATGCCCTTGGCCCGCACCGCGTCGGCGACCCCCGCCACCAGCGGTGCCTCCGGCCCGATCACCACCAGGTCGGCCTGTACCTCGACCGCGAGCCCGGCCACGGCCCCCGGGTCACTGGCGTCGACCTCCCGCACCTCGGCGAGCGCAGCGATGCCGGGATTCCCCGGCGCCGCGATCAGCGCCTCCACGGACGGATCGTCAGCCAGCCCGAGCGCGAGCGCATGCTCCCGCCCCCCGCCACCCACAAGAAGTACCCGCACGACCCCGCATCCTACCGACCCCACCACCTACGCCGTTGATCATGAAGTTAGCGGCAATATCTGAGATCCACATCGCCGCCAACTTCATGATCAGCGCGGTCGGGCGGCGGTGATGGCCTGGCGGACCGTCCAGGGGATGTAGTGGGGGTCCAGGGTGTCCTGCCAGGTGAAGCGGAGGATGGTCCAGCCGGCGTTGAGCAGGCGGTTCTGGCGACGGCGGTCGGCGAAGAGGGCTTCCGGCCTCCCGTGGACGGCTCGGCCGTCCGCTTCGGCGATCACCCTCGGACCGCGCCAACCGAGGTCACCGACCCCGAGGAGGTAGCCGTCGCCATCCCGTACTTCCAGTTGGAGGGCATCCGGAGGGACCTTGCCATCGACGCAGCGCAGTCTCGTCCGGGTCTCCAGCGGTGACTGGGCCCGTCCGTCCGCCTCGACGAGGTGGCCCCGAGCGGCCACCGCACCCCTCCTTCCCCTGATCAACAGGGGAATGGCGGCGAGCTCGTCCGGTGTGACGAGCCGGCGGTTCAAGGCGGAGTCCAGAACCGAAACGGCGGGGTAACGACCGGCCGTCAGGATGACGTCGACCACTGTGCTCAGGGGCGAGGTCGCCGGTATGCCATTCACCGCCAGCAGCGACGCCGCCGGACGCTCCAGTTGATGCAGCACGACGGCCGGGTCCGACGGCCGAGCCGGCCTGGCCGCCCGGCCGGGCAGCGCGACGTGGATCTGCTCGCTCGGCGGCAGCCCCGCGATGCCGTGCAGCTCGGCCGCGGTTCCGAACACCACATGCGCCGCCGGGCCGAACGACAGCACCGCGGCACGGATGCGCGCTCGACGCGACGGCGCCGTCCCGGCGTCGATCTGGTACACCGCCCTGGCCGGCATGCGCCAACGCCCGAAGGTGACCAGGTTGTCGATCTCGTGACGACTGAAGCCCGCCGCAAGCGCCTGCGCCCGCGTCACCACCCCGTCCTGGCCGCCGGCGACCGCACCCAGCACCTGCTCCCGCCCCATGGCCCACCGTGGCCCACGGAACGCCCCCTCACACCCCCCCTGTGGATAACCCACCTCACCCTGTGGACAACCACCCTCTCCCCCTCACCGTTGATCATGAAGTTAGCGGCGAAGTGGATCGCAGACACTGCCGCTAACTTCATGATCACCGGGGTGATTTCGGGGAGCGGGGGCGGGGGCCAGCCGGGGGGTTAGGGGAGGAGGGGGTGGCGGAGGACGTTTTCTTCGCGGCCGGGGCCTACGCCTACCACGCTGACTCTGGTGCCGGTGATCTCTTCGATCCGGGCGATGTAGCGGCGGGCGTTCTCGGGGAGGTCGGCTTCGGTTCGCGCCTTGGTGATGTCCTCCCACCAGCCGTCGAGCTCTTCGTAGATCGGCTTGGCGTGGTGGAAGTCGGTCTGGGTCATCGGCATGTCGTCGAAGCGCTCGCCGTTGATCTCGTACCCGACGCAGATCGGCACCTTGGCCAGGCCGGTGAGCACGTCCAGCTTGGTGACCACAAGGTCGGTGACGCCGTTCAGGCGGCAGGCGTACCGGGCGACGACGGCGTCGAACCAGCCGCAGCGGCGCTCCCGGCCGGTGGTGGTGCCGTACTCGTGGCCGATCTTGCGCAGGTGCTGGCCGTTGTCGTCGAAGAGCTCGGTCGGGAACGGCCCGGAGCCGACCCGCGTGGTGTACGCCTTGCTCACCGCGATCACCCGGTTGATCGCCGTCGGCGGGATGCCCGCGCCCACGCACGCCCCACCGGCCGTCGGGTTCGACGAGGTGACGAAGGGGTAGGTGCCGTGGTCCATGTCGAGCATGGTGGCCTGGGCACCTTCGAGCAGCACGGTCTCGCCGCGGTCCAGCGCGTCCCAGAGCATCACCCGGGTCTCCGCGATGTACGGCTTGAGTCGCTCGGCGTACTGGAGGTACTCCTCGATCGTCGCGTCGACGTCGATCGCCTTGCGGTTGTAGATCTTGAACAGCAGCTGGTTCTTCTCGCGCAGCGCGAGTTCCAGCTTCTTGCGCAGGATGCCCGGGTCGAGCAGGTCCTGGAGCCGGATGCCCATCCGGGCGACCTTGTCGCCGTACGCCGGGCCGATGCCCCGGCCGGTGGTGCCGATCCGGGCCGAGCCCAGGTAACGCTCGACCACCCGGTCCAACGCCCGGTGGTGCGGCATGATCAGGTGCGCGTCGCCGGAGATGCGCAGCCGGGAGACGTCCACGCCGCGCTCGGCGAGCCCGTCGATCTCGGCCAGCAGCACCTTCGGGTCGACCACCACGCCGTTGCCGATGACGATCATCGCGCTCGGTGAGAGCGCCCCGGACGGCATCAGGTGCAGCGCGTACTTCTGCCCGTCGGGAGTGATCACCGTGTGGCCGGCGTTGTTGCCGCCGGAGTAGCGCACGACGTAGTCGACCCGCTCACCCAGCAGGTCGGTAACCTTGCCCTTGCCCTCGTCGCCCCACTGAGCGCCGATGAGCACGATCGCTGGCATCTTTTCCGCCTCCAGAAGGCTCGGGTGCCAGGTGGCGACCGGTTGGCGAGCCCGGGGTGTCAGGCTAACAAGTAGTGACGGCGGGACCGGCAGGGGTCGCGTCGAGAGGCAGGAGGCTCCTTCGTGTACGACGTGGTGCTGCTCACCCTCGGCTCGGAGCGGGACGCTCCCGGTGGAGGCTGCGGCAGTGGGGGAGCCTGCTGTGGTGGCGCGACCGAATCCGACGGCGCAGGTGCCCCGAAGCCGCCCGAGGAGCGCTGCGAGACGCCGCGCGTACCGGTGCTGGCCTGCGCGGACGCGCTGACCGCCCGGGGCGCCCGGGTGGAGACCGTCACCGCGCGCTCGGACGCCGAGATCGACAGCGTGCTGGCCCGGCTCGACGCCCCCGCCCGCCCCGACGGCCTCACCTGGCCCGACCCCGATTCCAAGACCCGGCTGATCGTCGCCACGGCCACCGATGCCCAGTTGCGCGCCGTCCTGCGCCGGCTGGTCCGGCGGTACGCCCCACCGCCCAGCCGCCGGCCGGCGGACCTGGCCGGCGACCGTACGGTGCCGGACCTGCCGACGATCGGCGTACTGCCGCTCGACCCGGCCCGGAGCGGCGCGGGGCGCGACCTCGCCGCGCAGCTCGGGCTGCCCCGCGACCCGGCGGCGGTGGCCGCCGCGGTGCTGGACGGCACTCCCCGCCGGCTCGACCTGCTGCGCAACGACGCCGGCTCGGTGACCCTGGACGGCGCCCTGCTCGGCGCCGCGGACGACGCGGGACGCCCGCTGCACTGGCGCGGCCGGATCGAGGTGGACGACGCGGTGCTCTCCAACGGCGAGGACCCGATCCTGGCCTGCGCGATCGGCAACGCCGGCGGGTACGCGACCCTGGACGGGCTCCCGCTGCTGACCAGCCCGGACCCGACCGACGGCGCGGTCGAGGTGGCGGTGGCCGTCCCGGTGGTCGCCCGCTCGAGGTGGGGCAGGAAGCGGGTCCGGTTCGAGGTCCGCCGGGCCCGGGGGCGGGCCGTGGCGGTCGTCCCCCGGGACGAGAAGATCCCCTTCCTCGACGACGGTGTCGAGGGCGAGCTGAACCGCAAGCGGTCGTGGTGGACCGAGGCGGGCGCCTGGGCGGTCTGGACGAGCTGACCCGAAACGGCGTTCCGCTACGTTCCGTAACCGGAACGGGACCGCCTATCCTCGGCAGGAGGAATGGGGAGGAACCGTGGTGGACGAGAACGCCGACCGGGGCCAACTGCCCGGCCAGCATGCGGTGCCGGAGCGGGACATCGAACCGCTCTGGCCACCCGACGCGACCGACACCGCCCCGCCCTGGGGCGTCCCGCCCTCGCCGCTGTACCCGTCGCTGACCGCAGAGGTCAACGCCAGCCCGGTGGGCGACGGCTGGACGGCACCTCCGCCGGACGGCGACTGGGCGTCCCTGCGACCCGACGAGTCGCAATCCACGCCGCCGGGCCCGCACCCGCCCAGTCCCGGGTTCCGGTCCGCCGGACCGGAGAGCACCGGCGACGCCGTCCCGCCTCGCAGTGGGTTCGCGGGCAGCGGGGACCGCGCTCCCGGCGCGAACGGCGGCCCGCCCGGCGCGAACGGCGCGGCCAGCGGGCACGGCGTGGCGGCCACCAACGGCACCGCCACCGGCCCGAGCGCCCCGACGGTGAGCGCCACGAGCACCGAACCCGGCATCGCGGCCACCGATCACAGGCTCGACGGACCGGCGGCCGGCGAGGTGGGGCCGACGGTCGGGAACGCCTGGTCGCCGGCCGAGCCGGTGGAGGACGCCGGGCCGCCGGAGGACGCCGAGCCGCCGGAGCGCGCCGTGCAGCCGGAGCGCGACGTTCCGGCACCGCGGGTGGGGCAGCCCGCCCCGGTCGACCTGGACCTGCCGTTCACCCTGGACCAGCCGATCACCACCCCCGCGCCGCACACCGCGCCGGGTACCCCGGTGGTACCCCTGCCGATCACCCCGGAGGCGGGTGCCGGTCGGGCACCGGGCGAGTCGCCCTGGGCCCAGCCGCCGCAGCGCTCCTCCTCCGCGTTCGCCGGCGACGAGGCGGCGGGCGACCCGGAGGCGGGGCGCGGCGAGGCGATCGGCAGCGCGACCGTGCCCGGACAGCCGGCGGAGCCCACGCCCCCGGCGCCGAGGCTGGGTCCGTTCCCGCCGTCGCCGGGCACGCCGCTGGCCCCGCCCGGCCCGCACCCGCCGACGGAGTACCCGCCGGGACCCACGCTGGCGGTGCCGCCGCCGCACGCCCATCCGCCGCAGCCCGGGCCGGCACCGGTCGCCCCCGCGCACCCCGGCCCGCCGCAGCCCGCGCCGGGCCCGCCCGCGCCGCCGCAGCCGCCCGCCGGGTGGTACCAGCCCTCCTGGCAGGGCAGCACCCCGCCGGCCGGGCTGCCCCGGCAGCCGCACCCGGAGCCACCGGCGCAGGCCGGCTACCCGGACGCGGGCTGGACGCCGGACGGCGGGACCGCGCCGACCGCCGAGGACTTCGCCCGCCGCCGGCAGGCCCGCCCGGCCGACCCGGTCGCCACCATGGGGGTACGGGCGGTGGTGAACCGGATCGGCCTGGTCAAGCTTCCTCCGGGGCGGCACGAGCAGGAGGTCAAGCGGGACGTCGAGATGGTCCGCCGCAACTTCGGCGGGCTGCGCCAGGTGACCGTGGTGAACCCGAAGGGCGGCGCCGGCAAGACGGTGGCCATCCTGCTGCTCGCGATGACCTTCGGGCAGAAGCGCGGCGGGTACGTGCTGGCCTGGGACAACAACGAGACGCAGGGCACCCTGGGCATGCGCGCCCAGCAGGACTTCCACTCCCGTACGGTCCGGGACATGCTGCGCGACCTCGGGCAGTTCCAGGGCGCGCACGGCCGGATCGGCGACCTGTCGCAGTACGTCCGCTCGCAGGGCGAGGGAATGTTCGACGTGCTCGCCTCGGACGAGTCGGCCACCGGCGGCGAGATGCTGACGGCGGCCGCCTTCGCGGAGATCCGCGAGGTGGTCAGCCGGTTCTACAAGCTGATCTTCGTGGACACCGGGAACAACGTCCGGGCGCAGAACTGGCAGGCCGCGATGGACGCCACCGACCAGTTGGTGGTGACCATGTCGGCCCGCAACGACTCGGCGGAGACGGCCGCCCGGATGCTCGACCACCTGGAGCAGAGCGGCCGGCAGCGGCTGGTCCGGCAGGCGGTGACGGTGGTCTCGATGCCGCCGTCCCGCAAGGAGATCGACCTGCCGGCGATCCAGGAGCACTTCGCCGCCCGTACCCGGGCGGTGCTGCTCGCGCCCTACGAGCGCCTGATCGACAGCGGGGAGCCGATCCGGTACGGCGGGCTCTCCTCGGCGACCCGGGACGCCTGGCTGAAGATCGCCGCCGCGGTGGCCGAGGGGTTGTAGGCGCGACGGCCGGCCCGGTGGGCCCGGACCGGCCGTCGCGACGGATCACTCGCTGCCGAGGGCGTCCCCGGCGGCCGGGTCGCAGTCGCGCAGGAACTGCGCGCAGCGGGCCGCCTCGTCCGCCTCGCCGATCTCGCCGGCGGCGCGGGAGAGCACGTACAGGCAGCGGAGGAAGCCCTGGTTGGGCGCGTGCGACCAGGGCACCGGGCCGTGCCCCTTCCAGCCGCTGCGGCGCAGCTGGTCGAGGCCCCGGTGGTAGCCGGTGCGGGCGTAGGCGTACGCCGGGATGACCTGACCGGCGTCGAAGGCCCGGGTCGCCAGCACCGCCCAGGCGGCGCTGTAGGTCGGGAAGCGCGCCGCGACCTCGGCGTACGCCTCGTCGGTGCCCTTATCGGCGGCGGCCGCGAGCGTGGCGTCCGCCTCTTCGTGCGCGGGCAGGAGGGTGGCCGGTGGCTCAGGCAACAGGTTCTGCATCGTCCCATTCAACCGGCTTCGCCCCACGGCGCGCGAGCGGATCGGCCCGGCGCGCTGGCTGAACGGGGGAGGCGTCCGTCACGCCTGCGGCCCATGCCGCCGCGAGATGTTTTCCATTACAACTATTGGTCCGGAGCCTCCCCAGGACCCGGTTACGCAGGAGCCCGGCGGTTTCGACCGCCGGGCTCCTGTCGTCCGGGCCACGGGCGGGGCAGGTTTGGCCCCTTGCCCGGCGCGGGCAGGATGGCCAGGTGCCGACTCCACCTCCCGCAGACGTCATCGCTCCGCACGACACCGGCCACGACGAGATCGAGACCCGCGCCGAGTTCGACCGGCGCCTGGCCACCGGCAGCCTCGCCGGCCTGACCGTGCAGGGGCTCCGCCTCGACCTGGACCCGGTCCCCGACCTGACCGGAACCCAGGTCGCCGGGACCCTCTTCGTCGGTTGCCGGTTCGGCTCCCGTGAGGTCGGTGCCGACCTGGTCCGGCGCGGGGCGAACGTGGTGCCGCCCTTCTCCGGCCTGCCGTACCCGACCCAGCCGTCGCACCTCTACACCCCCGAGGAGCTGGCCGCCGGGTTCGCCGAGGGCGGCTTCGCCGGGATGTACGACACCCGGGTGTACGCGCACTTCCGCGAGCACGGCGGCGCGCTGCCGGACGTCCGGGAGGCGCTCGGCCAGCGGCTGCACGACCACGGCGTGGACAACGCCCTGGTCGACGCCACCCGTGCCTGGCTCGCCACGCACGGGCCGCAGTCGGTGGTGGGAGTGATGGGCGGGCACGCCGTGCCGCGCGGCAGCGTGCCGTACCGGATGGCGGCGGTGCTGGGCTGGGAGCTGGCGCGGGCCGACCGGCTGGTGGTGACCGGCGGCGGGCCGGGCGTGATGGAGGCGGCCAACCTAGGCGCGTTCCTCGCCGCCTGGCCGGCCGACGAGCTGAACACCGCGATCGACCTGCTCGCCGTGGCGCCGGACTTCACCGACCACGACCGCTACACGGCGGCGGCGCTGGCGGTCCGCGAGCGGTACGCGGGCGGACCGGCCGTGCCGCAGCAGCGCGCGCCGGAACTCGACTGGGCCCGCTCCGGCGGACTGGCGATCCCCACCTGGCTGTACGGGCACGAGCCGGCGAACCTCTTCGCCGGGCGGATCGCCAAGTACTTCTCCAACGCCATCCGGGAGGACACCATCCTGCGGCTGGCCCGGGGCGGAATCGTGTTCGCGCCCGGCCGGGCGGGCACGGTGCAGGAGGTGTTCCAGGCGGCGACGAAGACCTACTACGGCACCGACGGGGCGAGCGGGGCGTACGTCTTCCTGGACCGCGCGTACTGGACCCGGGAGCTGCCGATCGAGTCGCTGCTGCGGCCGCTCTTCGCGGCGTCCCCGTTCGGTGACCTGTCGACCACCGTGCACCTCACCGACGACGTCCGGGAGGCCGTCCGGGTGCTCACCGCGACCACCTGAGACGCCGACGGCCGGCTCCCGGGCGGGGAGCCGGCCGTCGTGCTGACCGCTGTTACTTCAGCTTGGTGCCGGTCGAGCGCAGGTGCTCGCAGGCCTCGACGACGCGGGCGGCCATGCCGGCCTCGGCGGCCTTGCCCCAGACGCGCGGGTCGTACATCTTCTTGTTGCCGACCTCGCCGTCGACCTTCAGCACGCCGTCGTAGTTGCGGAACATGTGGTCCGCGACCGGCCGGGTGAAGGTGTACTGGGTGTCGGTGTCGATGTTCATCTTGACCACGCCGTAGTCCAGCGCCTCGCGGATCTCCGACAGCAGCGAGCCCGAGCCGCCGTGGAAGACCAGGCTGAGCGGCTTCTCCTTGCCGTACTTGGCGCCGACCGCCATCTGGATGTGGTCGAGGACCTCGGGGCGGAGCTTGACGTTGCCCGGCTTGTAGACGCCGTGCACGTTGCCGAAGGTCAGCGCCGCCATGTAGCGGCCCTTCTCGCCGAGGCCGAGCGCCTCCACCATGGCCAGGCCGTCCTCGACGGTGGTGTAGAGCTTGTCGTTGATGGCGTTCTCGACGCCGTCCTCCTCGCCACCGACCACGCCGACCTCGATCTCGAGGACGATCTTGCCCTTGGCGGCCTCGTCGAGAAGCTGCGCGGCGATCTCCATGTTCTCCGCCACCGGCACGGCCGAGCCGTCCCACATGTGCGACTGGAACAGCGGCTCCTCGCCGCGCTTCACCCGCTCCTGCGAGATCCCCATCAGCGGCCGGACGAACTTGTCCAGCTTGTCCTTCGGGCAGTGGTCGGTGTGCAGCGCGATGTTGACCGGGTAGTTCTTGGCCACCTCGCGGGCGTACGCGGCGAACGCCACCGCGCCGGTGACCATGTCCTTGACCGACGGGCCGGACAGGTACTCGGCACCACCGGTGGAGACCTGGATGATGCCGTCGCTCTCCGCGTCGGCGAAGCCCTTCAGCGCCGCGTTCAGCGTCTGCGACGACGTCACGTTGATCGCCGGGTACGCGAACCGGCCGGACTTGGCCCGGTCCAGCATCTCCGCGTAAGTCTCGGGGGAAGCGATGGGCATGTCGAACGCTCCTTACTTACCGCTCTCGGCCGAGCTGGCCGCTGTCTTCCATCGGGTGCGCCGGACCGCGCTGTCCACCGCCGGCAGTATCCCGTAGAAGGTGTCGGCGGGCACAACCGCCTCCCCTCACCGGTCCTCCAGACTGTCCGGTACGGCGACGCTGATCAGCCAGCTCACCACCGCCATCACGATGGCCCCCCAGAAGGCGGCCCAGAAACCGTCCACCCGGAACGGCAGTTCCAACCCGCGCGCGATCCAGTCGGTCAGCAGGAACAGCAGCGCGTTCACCACCAGCGCGATCAGGCCGAGGGTGAGCAGGTAGAACACGCAGCCGACCACCTTGATGACCGGCTTGAGCACGGCGTTGACCACGCCGAAGATCAGCGCCACCACGACCAGCGTGGACGCCGTCTCGGTGCCGTTGCGGCCGGTCACGTCGACCCCGGGCACGATCAGCGTGGTGACCCACAGCGCGACCGCGGTGATCACCAGCCGGATCAGGAAGCCCACGCCCCCATCCTGGCACCGCCGGGCAGCCCCGGTGGGTCGATCCACCGAGTCCGCTTCCCGCGCCCAGCGGGCGTCCACCCCGCGCAGCCCGTACGGTGTGGGGGGTATTCCGCCGGAACCAGGGAGGGACGATGGGTCAGCCCGACGAGGACTTCACCCCGAGCGACCACCTCAGCCCGGAGGAGCGCGACCTGGAGGCCGAGCCGGCCGACGCGGTCGAGCAGGCTGCGGTGGCCGGCCCCACCGAGGGTGACGCCGAGCCGCACCGCGGCCTGGAGGTCGACGACTGGGACGCCATCGAGCAGGCCCGGGTGGTCACCGCCGACGAAGACGACTACCGCTGAGCCCCCAGCGCGGTCACCCGGTCCGGGTTCGCCGCCACCCACCCGGCGAGCCGGTCCTGGCGTAGCGCGCTGAGGAAGGCCGGCGCCGCGCGCTCGTCGAGCACCGTGCTGCCCGGCCGCTCTGGCGCTTCGACGGTCGGCAGGACGAGACCGACCGGGGCGGCCCGGGACGCCTGCACGGTGCGCGTGAGAAGCTCCGGCAGCGAGGCCTCGCCGGTGTCGGCGACCAGGTCCGGGCCGAGGGCCACCAACAGCCGGCTCAGTGCCACCGGGTTGCGCAGGGTGTCCCCACTGCCGAGCTGCCGCACCAGCCCCGCCGCGTAGCGCTGCGCGTTGCGGTCCCGGTCCTGGGCCCCCCAGGTCATGCCGTACCGCTGCCGGAGCAGGTCGACCGAGCCGGTGCCGTCCAGCCGCTGGCAGCCGGCCGGGAAGACGCGCCGGGTGTGCACCGAGCGGACCTGCTCCGGCAGGCAGACCTCCACCCCACCGACGCCGTCAGTGAGCCGTCGCAGCACCGGGTACGTCAGCACGGCGCCGGCGTCGATGCGTACGCCGGTGGTGTCGGCGACCACCCGCCGGGTCAGGTCGTAGCCCCGGCGCAGGTCGGGCCGCGATGCGGTGGCGCCTAACTGGAAGGAGCTGTTCAGCTTCTGGGTACCGTGCCCGGGGATCGCCACCATCAGGTCGCGCGGCAGCGACACGAGATAGAGCCGGCTCCGGTCCGCCGGGACATGCACCAGCAGCACCGAGTCGGCGCGGGGGACGAAATCGGCGCCGCGGACCCGCGAATCGGGGGCGCCGTCCACCCCGACCAGCAGCACGTTCAGCACGCCGCGGGGCGCGACCCGGTCGGCGGGGAACTCCGCGGCGGCGGTGTGCCCGCCGAGCGACGGAACGACCCGCGGCACCGCGATGCCGAGCAGGCCCAGCACCGCCAGCGCGGCGGCCCCGACCCGGAGCCGGCGGCGCCGACGGCGCCGGCGTACGACGATCCGGTCGACGGCGGCCCGCAGCGGCCCGACCGGCGGGGTCAGCGACTCGTGGCGGGCGAAGGCGGCCCGCAGCTCGTCCTCGGTCATGAGCAGACCTCCACGTGTTCGGCGCGCAGCGTGGCCAGGGCGCGGGAGATGGACGACCGGACGGTCCCGACGGCGCAGCCGAGGATCTCGGCGATCTCCGCGTCGGGCAGGTCCTCGTAGTAGCGGAGCACCAGGCTGGCGCGCTGCCGGCGGGGCAGCCGAGCGAGCCAGGACCAGACCTGGTCGCGCTCCACGGCGTCCTGGGCGTGGTCGGTGGCCTGCGGGGCGGACTCCTCCGGCTCGCCGCGCAGCAGCACCCGACGCATCCAGGAGCCCCGCCGCCAGTCGACGTACTGGTTGGTGAGCATCCGGCGGACGTAGCGCTCTGGGGACTCCGCCCGGGCCACCCTCCGCCAGTTCAGCTGGACCCGGACCATCGTGTCCTGCACCAGGTCCTGCGCCTGGTGCGGATCGCCGGTCAGCATGACCGCGTACCGCAGCAGCGCGGTCAGCCGCGAGTCGGCGAACTCCTCGTACGTCACTGCACCTCCCGGTGTCCCGACCCTGATGACGGAGCCGGGCGGCCGAAACGTTGCGCCGCCCGCCCGCGGGCGCGGCGTATCCGCGGGACAGTGCCATCCGTGAGAGGCTGACCACGCTCCGCCACCGATCGGGAGGACAGTCCATGCTCCGGCACTCCATCCGGCGCTGGCTCGCCGGAGCCGCCGTCGCGGGCGCGTTCCTCGCCGCCACCGCCATCCCGGCGACCGCGGCCGGCGGCCTGCGGATCTCCGCACGTGACCTGCTGGTCGCGCCGGGGCACAGCGCCCCGGGTGCGGTACGCGTCGACTTCGACGGCATCCCCTCCTCCCAAGGGGTGCCGGTGACCCTCGACATCGATCTGTCCGAGTGGGGCACCCTCGGCACCTTCACGGTGACCGACGACGGCGGATGGGACTGCGCCCGGCGTGCCGACACCCTGCACTGCCTGGGTGCGTTCGGCAGGTGGAGCCGGACGCCCACCCTCTACTTCCAGCTCACCGCGCGGGCCGACGCCCCGCTGGACGGGCGGGCCGAGCTGAGCGTCCGGGGATCGTCCTCCGTCGGCACGGCCACCCGGAAGATCACGGTCAGCGTGGTCGAGGGGGTCGACCTGGTGACCGAGCCGAAGACCGCGCTCCGCGCCGCGCCCGGCGGCACGGTCGAGCTGACCAGCGCCGTACGCAACGCCGGCCCGGTGCCGGTGCGCGGCGCGGTGCTGACCCTCGACGCCGACATGGACGTCATGTCGGTCGACAACTTCCGCAACTGCCGGCGCCAGGAGGCAAGACCCACCATCTGCCGGTTCGACACCGAACTGGCGCCCGGGGTCACCTACCGGCTGTCTGCGCCACTGCCGCTCACCCTCAAGCCCTTCCTCCGCAGCGGGCTCGTGCTGCCCAACCGCCTGCAGTGGTGGACCACCGACGACTGGGCGCTGGTCGAGCAGGACCCGGACGTGCCGCTCCCACCGGGCACCCCCGGCACCGGTGCCGAGTTGCGCCTGGTGGCCCAGGGGACGGCGCAGCAGAGCGACACCGCCGCCTGGAACAGCTGGACCGCGGTGAGCATCACCGTCACCGGCGAACGGACCGCCGACGCGACCGCCGTCGGGGGCCGGGTCAGCGCCGAGGTCGGCAACCGGGTGACGGTGACGCCCGGATTCCGCAACCTCGGGCCCACCACGGTGGAGATCTGGCGGGAGATCCCGCTGGTGCGGTTCCGCATCCCCGACGGGACCACCGCGGTCGAGGTGCACTGGGGGTGCGCGCCGATCGGCGCCGGCCCCTGGAATCCCGGCGACACGTACGGCCAACCCGGTGCGCGGGAGTACGGGTGCAGCGGCCCGGGCGACATCGCCGGTGTCGGCGAGACGGTCTCGTACCCCTTCACGCTGCGGGTGGACCGGCTGCCGCAGCCGAGCGCCGGGACGGTGACGATCGACGTCGAGGCCGACACCAACTCGGCCAACGACCGGGCGGAGATCGTCCTCGTCCCGCCGGCGGGAAGCGGCGGCAACGGCGGTGGCGACGACTCGCTACCCATCACCGGCGCATCCACCGCCCTGACGATGGCCGTCGGCGGGCTGCTGCTCGCCGCCGGTACGACGGGGGTCCTGCTGGCCCGCCGTCGGCGCGCCGACTTCGTCGCCTGACCAGCGCCGCGTCACGCCGCGTCGCCGCCCCGGTGACGGGGTGTCGCCAGGGCGCGGCCGTTGCGCCGGTCATGCTCAGCCGTTCGGCTCGTTTGCCTTCTCCCGAGGCCGTTCGGGGTGACGGGGAGTTTTAAGCAGTCCTTAAGATCCGCAGGCTCCACCTGGACACCCCCACGGGAGGAACCCCCAATGCTCACGCACTCCACCCGGCGCTGGCTCGCCGGGTTGGGCGTCGCAGGCGCGTTCGTCGCCGCCTCCGCCACCCCCGCGTCCGCCGCCGACGCCCCGTTCGAGGTCGTGGCGCAGGACATGCTCGTCGCCTCGGATCACACTGGCTTCGCGTACGTCTACGCCGAATCGACCGACTCGGAGAAACCGCACCAGTTTGGCCGCACCGCCCTGGACATCGATTTCTCCGGCATCTCCGACTTCGCCGTCCTGGAGCAGCCCGGCGAGGGCTGGGGCTGGGCGTGCGAGACGAGCGGCCAGGCCGTGCACTGCGAAATTGAGTTCGCTGAGGATGACGGCCCCTGGCTCGGCATCCAGGTGACCGGCAAGCACCAGGCCACGCCGGGTCAGAAGGGTGAGCTGAAGTACGCCATCACCTCCGGCGGCCGGACGGTCAAGGCCTCCTCCACCGTGACCGTCGCCGAGGGCGTCGACCTTCAGACCAAGCCCGAGGCAAGCGTCAGCGGCGCACCCGGCAGCCGGGTCGGCATGCCGGCGGTCGTCCGCAACGGAGGGGAGACCACCAGCCAAGGCGCCGCCCTGGTGTTGCACGGCGACTACCTCTCCCAGTACGTTGGCGACTTTTCGAACTGCCGTCCGACCGACATGATGGGCGCGCTCTGCACGTTCGACGAGGACCTCTTGCCGGGCAGGACCTACCGGCTCTCCGAGGAACTGCCCTTCCAGCTCCACGAGGATGCCCGTACGGGCGCCATCCTCCGCGGGGCGGGCGTCTGGTGGACCAAGGACGACTGGGAGCTGGTCAGCCGGGACTGGCCGCAGGACGGCAAGCCGGGCAAGGGGTCGAAGCTGCACCTCGTCGAGCAGACCGGCGCCAAATCGCTGTCACCGCAGACCGACCTCGACCAGCAGAATAATTTTACCGATATTTCGGTACGGGTGACCGGTGACAACCCGGCGGACCTCAGCGCCAAGGGCGCCACTGGCAGCGGCAAGGTGGGTGACGTCGTCCGGGTGAGCCCCAGCTTCACCAACCTCGGTCCGGCCCTGCTCGAGTACCAGGACGGTCCGTTGTTCCGAGTTTCCGTTCCGCAGGGCACGACGGCCGTTGAGGTGTCCGGCGACTGCAAGCCCTACATCTCGGACGACAAGTGGGACCCGTGGAACGGGAACTGGGGTGAGCCTGGTGCCCGCGAGTACGGGTGCATGGCCAGCGAGACCCCCAAGGGCATGGAGTATCCGTACGAGTTCGCGCTCCGGATCGACAAGGTGATCCCGGGCGTCACCAGCCCGGTCGCGGCCAGGCTGGCCGGCGACCCGAACAGGAAGAACGACCACGCCACCATCGTCGTAAACCCGACCGACGCCGGGGGCGACGGCGGCGGGGGCGGCGGCGACGGCGACGGCGACGGCGACGGCGACACGCTGCCGATCACCGGTGAGTCCACCGCCCTGGTCGCCGGCGTCGGCGGCCTGCTGCTCGCCGCCGGTGTCGGCGGCTACGTGGTGGCCCGCCGCCGCCGGACCCGCTTCGTGGCCTGATCCCACTCGCACACCAGTGCCCCGTCGACCAGCAGGTCGGCGGGGCATTGTCGTTCCCGATCGACGGCGAAAACGGGACGACGCAAGATCGATGTCCCTGGGACCATGAGCGCGTGCTGCTCACCCTGACCACCACTCACCGGCCGGCGACCGACCTCGGGTACCTGCTGGTCAAGCACCCTGACCGGGTGCAGTCGTTCGAGCTGCCGGCGGGCACCGCGCACGTCTTCTACCCGGAGGCGGGCGAGCAGCGGTGCACCGCCGCCCTGCTGGTCGACATCGACCCGCAGCGGCTCGGCACGGGCCGGGGTCGGGGGCGCCGGCAGGCCACCACGCCGGAGAGCTTCACCCTCGGGCAGTACGTCAACGACCGGGCGTACGCCGCGTCCAGCCTGCTCGCCTCGGCACTGTCCACCGTGTTCCGGTCGGCGCTGCGCGGCGAGTCCCGGGACCGTCCGGACCTCGCCGGCACCGCGATCCCGCTGGAGGTACGGGTGCCGGTGCTGCGCTGCCGCGGCGGCGCCGACGTCGCGGAGCGACTCTTCGCCCCGCTGGGCTGGGCGGTCACCGCCACCCCGATCCCCCTCGACGAGCAGCACCCCGACTGGGGTGACAGCCGGTACCTCGACCTCGTCCTGACCGGCACCCTCCGGGTCGCCGACGCCCTCAACCACCTGTACGTCCTGCTGCCGGTGCTCGACGACGCCAAGCACTACTGGGTGGCGCCGGACGAGATCGACAAGCTGCTCCGGGCCGGCGCCGGCTGGCTGGCCGACCACCCGGAGCGGGCCCTGATCACCCGTCGCTACCTGGCCCACCGCCGGGCGCTGGCCGGGCAGGCCCTGGCCCGGCTGACCGAGCTGCGCCTCGCCGACGAGCCGCTGCCCGACGACAGCATCGACGAGCCGGCACCGGCGGACCCCGCACCCGAAGCCGGCACCGCCGGACCCGAAGCCGCCCGGCACGAGGCAGGACCGACCGGCGTCGCCGGCAGCGGTGAGGTCGCCGGGCCGGGGCGGGCGTCGCTCGCGGTACGACGGCGCGAGGCGGTGCTCGCCGCCCTGGCGGCCAGCGGCGCGACCCGGGTGCTCGACCTGGGCTGCGGCGGCGGCGCGCTGCTCAACGCCCTGGTCGCCGACCGGCGCTACACCGAGGTGGTCGGCACCGACGTCTCCACCCACGCGCTGACGCTGGCCGCCCGCCGGCTGCGCCTGGACCGGCTGCCGGAGCGGCAGCGCGACCGGATCCGGCTCTGGCAGTCCGCCCTCACCTACCGCGACGACCGGCTGCGGGGCTACGACGCGGCGGTGCTGATGGAGGTGATCGAGCATCTCGATCCGCCCCGGCTGCCCGCGCTGGAGGACGCGGTGCTGGGCCACGCCCGGCCGGGCACCGTCGTGGTGACCACGCCCAACGCCGAGTACAACGTCCGCTACGAGGGACTGCCGGCGGGGCGGTTCCGGCACGCCGACCACCGCTTCGAGTGGACCCGCGCCGAGTTCACGGCCTGGGTCGAACGGGTGGCGGCGACGTACGGCTACACCGCGACCATCGGCGGCGTCGGCGAGGACGATCCCGAGGTGGGCGCGCCCACCCAGCTGGCCGTCCTGACCACGATCGAAAGCACCACGACCGGAAACACCACGACGGACCGGAAGGAGGCGCGCCGGTGACCACCCTCGACATCCCCGAGCTGGCCCTGGTGGCGCTGGTCGGCGTCTCCGGGTCGGGCAAGTCCACCTTCGCCCGCCGGCACTTCCTGCCCAGCCAGGTGCTCTCCTCGGACATGTTCCGGGCGATGGTCGCCGACGACGAGAACGACCAGTCCGCCTCCGCCGACGCGTTCGAGGCGCTGCACCACATCGCCGCCACCCGGCTGCGTCGGGGGCGGCTGACCGTGGTCGACGCGACCAACCTCCAGCCGCACGCCCGCGCCGGGCTGGTCCGGGTGGCCCGCGAGCACGACGTGCTGCCGGTGGCGATCGTGCTCGATGTGCCGGAGGCGCTGGCCTGGGAGCGTACGCAGGGCCGGGCCGACCGGACCTTCGGCCGGCAGGTGCTCACCCGGATGCAGCGCGACCTGCGGCGGACGTACGGGCTGCTGGCGCGGGAGGGCTTCCGCAAGGTGCACGTGCTGCGCGGCGTCGACGAGATCGAGAGCGCGCAGATCCGCTACGAGAAGCTCTTCAACGACCGGCGGGAGCTGACCGGGCCGTTCGACATCGTCGGTGACGTGCACGGCTGCCGGGAGGAGCTGGAGGCACTGCTGCTCCGGCTCGGCTGGGTGCTGCACCGCGACGACGCGGGCCGCCCGGTGGACGCGGTGCACCCGGCTGGTCGTACCGCGGTCTTCGTGGGTGACCTGGTGGACCGCGGCCCGGACTCCCCCGGCGTGCTGCGCCTGGTGATGGGCATGGTGGCGGCCGGGCACGCGATCTGCGTGCCGGGCAACCACGAGCAGAAGCTGCTGCGCAAGCTGCGCGGCCGGGACGTTCGGCTCACCCACGGCCTGGCCGAGACGATGGCGCAGCTGGAGTCGGAGTCGCCGGACTTCGTGGCGGAGGTGGCCGGCTTCGTCGACGGCCTGGTCAGCCACTTCGTGCTGGACGGCGGCCGGCTGGTGGTCGCGCACGCCGGGCTGAAGGAGGCCTACCAGGGCCGCGCGTCCGGCCGGGTCCGCGCCTTCGCGCTCTTCGGGGAGACCACCGGGGAGACCGACGAGTACGGCCTGCCGGTCCGCTACCCGTGGGCGCGCGACTACCGGGGCTCGGCCATGGTCGTCTACGGCCACACGCCCACCCCGGAGCCGGAGTGGGTCAACAACACCATCTGCATCGACACCGGCTGCGTCTTCGGCGGCCGGCTCACCGCGCTGCGCTACCCGGAGAAGGAGCTGGTGGCCGTCCCGGCGGTCAAGGAGTGGTACGCCCCGGTGCGCCCGCTGGTCAGCGCCCCGGCCCGACCGGACACGGTGCTGGACCTGGCGGACGTCACCGGTCGCCGGCACCTCCAGCACGGGTACGGGACGCTGACCGTGCCGGCGGAGAACGCCGCCGCCGCGCTGGAGGTGATGAGCCGGTTCGCGGTCGACCCGGGGCGGCTGGTCTGGCTGCCGCCGACCATGGCGCCCTGCTCGACCTCCACGGTGGAGGGCTTCCTGGAGCACCCGGCGCAGGCGTTCGAGGACTACCGGGCGGCGGGCGTGGACCGGGTGGTCTGCGAGGAGAAGCACATGGGCTCGCGGGCGGTGGTGCTGGTGGAGCGGGAGCCCACCGGTGGGCCGTTCGGCGGCGGGGTGGTGCACACCCGCACCGGCCGGCCGTTCTTCGGTGCGCCGCTCGACGAGGAGCTGCTGGCCCGGGTGCGTGCGGCGGTGACTTCCGCCGGCCTCTGGGCCGAGCTGGGCACCGACGCGCTGCTGCTCGACTGTGAGCTGCTGCCCTGGTCGGCGAAGGCGGGCGGACTGATCCGCGAGCAGTACGCCAGCGTCGGCGCGGCCGGGCGGGCGGCGCTGCCGGCGGCGCTCGCCACGCTGGACGCCGCCGCCTCCCGGGGGCTGCCGGTGGACGAGCTGCGAGAGCGGATGGCCGGCCGCCGCGCGGAGGTCGCCGGCTACTCGGCCGCCTACCGGGCGTACGTGGCGCCGACCGACGGGCTGCGCGGGGTGACCCTGGCGCCGTTCGCGGTGCTGGCGGGGGCGGGCGTGAGTTTCGCCGACCGGGACCACGGCTGGCACCTCGACCTGGCCGACCGGCTCTGCGCGGCCGACCCGGAGTTCTTCACCCGGACCCGACGGCAGGTGGTCGACCTGGCGGACGCCGCTGCGGTGTCGGCGGCCACCGACTGGTGGCTGGCGCTCACCTCGGCCGGCGGGGAGGGCATGGTGGTCAAGCCGTACGCGGGCCTGGCCGCCCGGTCGGCGCGGGGCGCGCTGCTCCAGCCGGGGATCAAGTGCCGGGGCCGGGAGTACCTGCGGATCATCTACGGCCCGGGTTACACCGCCCCGGATCAGCTCGCCGCGCTGCGCCGCCGTTCGCTGGGCCGCAAGCGGGGCCTGGCGCTGCGCGAACACGCCCTCGGCCTGGCCGCCCTCGACGCGTTCGCGGAGCACGCCCCCCTCTGGCGCCGCCACGAACTCGTCTTCGCCATCCTCGCCTGCGAGTCCGAACCGGTGGACCCCCGACTCTGACACCCCGGCCGGAGCCGCACCTTCTCGGAAAGCGTGGCTGTTTCGCGCTCCATGGCCACGCTTTCCGAGAAGTGCGCGGAGAGGCCGGGGGGTGTCGGCGCGGCGGGGTTCGGTAGCCTGTGTGGCCGTGGACACAGGTGAGAAGAGCCGGGTCGTCGTCGAGACGGTCGCGTTGAATCCGCTCGACCCCAAGGAGCTGGTGCAGACCTTCGGGCTGATCGGCGTCTGGGTCATCCTCTTCGCCGAGACCGGCCTGCTGGTCGGCTTCTTCTTCCCCGGCGACTCGCTGCTGTTCCTGGCGGGCGTCGCGGCGTCCCCGGTGGCGGACGCGATCTTCGGCGACGGCACCCGGCTCTCGCTGATCGGGCTGCTGATCGGCGGACCGATCTGCGCGATCGTCGGCGCCCAGCTCGGGCACTGGCTCGGCTCCAAGTACGGCCGGCGGATGTTCGACCGCCCCAACTCCCGCCTCTTCAAGAAGGAGTACGTGGAGAAGGCGGAGTTCTACTTCCAGAAGTTCGGCCCGGCGAAGGCCGTGGTGCTGGCCCGGTTCATCCCGATCGTGCGGACCTTCCTCAACCCGGTGGCGGGCGTGCTCGGCATGCCGGCCAAGCAGTTCTTCCTGTGGAACGTGATCGGCGCGATCCTCTGGGTCGACGGCATCCTGCTGATCGGCTACCTGCTCGCCGAGCAGATCTACAGCGCGATCGGCGAGAAGATCGACCGGTACATCCTGCCGGTGGTCGCGCTGATCATCCTGCTCTCGGTGCTGCCGATCTTCTTCGAGTTCCTGCGGGACCGGAAGGCCCGCAAGCGGGGCGAGGCCGTCGCCGTGGTCGCCGCCGCGAGCGCGGTCGGCGCGGTGGACGCGGTTCGCGACACCATCGAGCACCACCTGCACCACGACCACGTGCCCCACGACCAGCGGCAGCAGCCGTACCAGCAGCCGCAGCAGCCGCAGGGCGACCGGCGCCACCCGGACCACGGCCAGGGCCGCTGACCCTCGGACACGACGAACGGCCGGCCCCGGAAGGGACCGGCCGTTCGTGCCACCGGATGAACCAGTGGACGGATCAGCGAGCTGGCTGGTGACGGGCAGGCGCCACCACCCGATGACGCCACCCCTGGTACGTCACCGGACGTCGCCCCGGTCGGGGACGACGCGCGGACACCGGGTCAGCGGGCCTTCTTGGTGGCCCGCTTGCGCGGCGGGGTCAGCAGATCCGCGATCGTGGCGATCGCGGACGGCACCAGCCGGTAGTAGGCCCACACACCGCGCTTCTCCCGCTCCAGCAAGCCGGCCTCGGTGAGGATACGCAGGTGGTGGCTGACCGTCGGCTGCGAGAGGCCGAGGGGCGCGGTCAGGTCACAGACGCACGCCTCGCCCTCGGGGGCCGACTGGATCAGGCTGAGCAGCCGCAGCCGGGCGGGGTCGGCAAGGGCCTTGAGGACCCCCGCCAGCCGCTCGGCATCGGCACGTTCGATCGGCTCGCCGGCAAGCGGCGAGATCTGAGGCATGGTCATTTCAGCCAACGCAGTTCCCACGTATTCCATCCTTCCACCAGCAGCATCGATCCGCCTGCATATCAGCAGATCTGAATCGGCAAACTTTTACGCCACAAGGCCGAGGTCAGCCAACGTATAGGCCGCCTTGTACGGCAGTCCGGCGGCTCGCACGGCGTCCCCGGCTCCTCGATCAACAATAACCGCCACACCCACGACCTCCGCCCCGGCCTCGCGCAACGCCTCGACGGCGGTCAACACGCTGCCGCCCGTCGTCGAGGTGTCCTCCACTGCCAGTACCCGCCGGCCGGCCACCTCAGGCCCCTCGATCCGACGTTGCAGACCGTGCGCCTTCCCCGTCTTGCGGACCACGAAGGCGTCCAACGGGCGATCGGTCTCCGCCGCGACGTGCAGCATCGACAGCGCGATCGGATCCGCGCCGAGGGTCAGCCCGCCGACCGCCTCATAGTCCCAGTCCGCGGTCAGCTCGCGCATCACCCGACCGACCAGCGGTGCAGCCTGGTGATGGAGCGTGACGCGGCGCAGATCGACGTACCAGTCCGCCTCGCGGCCCGAGGAGAGCACCACCCGGCCGTGGACCACAGCCAGGTCGGAAATGAATTTACGCAGGTCGTCGCGGTGCCCCATGGCGATAGAGGGTACTGCGCGAGTCTGTACGCCGGATGTGGGGTCCACCTGGGTCAGCCTCGCGGGCGACCGACGGGTGGCGATGGACGGCTACGCTGTGCGACTGCCCGGAAAAGCCGTACCCTGCCGGCCTCCGCCGTCACCGGGACGGGCCGGGCTTCGCGGGCTCAAGCGTCGGTCGACTCGACCCGGCCCCGGCGGTCCCGGTACGCCATCCGCAGCAGCCGTCGCGGCGCGTGCCGCAGGCCGGCCACGGCCAATTTGTACTTCCAGTCCGGGACGCTGATCTGCCGGCCTTTACGCAGGTCACGCAGGGCCACGTCGACGACGTCGTCGGCCCGCAGCCACATCCAGCCCGGCGTGCCGGACATGTCGATGCCGTTGCGTTCGTGGTAGCCGGTGGCGGTGTAGCCGGGGCAGAGCGCCATCACCCGTACGCCGAGCGGCCGCACGGACAGGTCGACGGACTCGCTGAAACTCGTCACCCACGCCTTGCTCGCCGGGTACGTCGAACCGGGCATCACCGGGCCGAAACCCGCAACGGAAGAGACATTTATCACTGCCCCGTTCCGTCGATCCGTCATCGGACCCAGGGCGGCGAGGGTGAGCCGCATGACCGCGTGCACGTTGAGCCGCAGCAACCGCGCCTCGTCGGCGACGGTGGACCGCAGGAAGGGCTGGTTGAGGCTGAGCCCGGCGTTGTTGACCAGCAGCTCGACCGGGGCGTCGGCGTCGGTCAGCCGCCGTTCCACGGCCGCGCATCCGTCGTCGGTGGACAGATCGGCCGGGAGCGTCTCCACCCGGTGACCGTGCCGGGCGGTCAGCTCGGCGGCCACCTCGTCGAGCCGGGCGGCGTCCCGGGCCACCAGCACCAGCTCGCAGCCGTCGGCGGCGAGCCGGCGGGCGAACGACTCACCGATGCCGGCCGTGGCGCCGGTGACCAGCGCCCGTCGCGGGGTGGCCGGGGGAACGGAGGTCACGGGCGCTCCTCAGCGGGACGGCGGCGGAGCCTGCGGGGGCGGATAGGGGCCGTACGGCGGCGGCGTCGGGGCCGGCGTCGGCCGGGACCGGCCGAACCAGCCGTTCGCCGCGGGCAGCGCCAGCAGCACGGCCACCACAAGGTAGCCGAGCGACTGGCCCACCGAAAGGGCCGCGTTCAGCGGGATCCACCACGACGGGTAGGCGTCGCCGAGCAGGCCCAGCACCTCGGCGGTGGTCTGCTCGTCGGTCCGCAGCGGGCCGGCCCGCTGACCCACCAGGGCGGCCAGGGCGCCGCAGCCGCAGAGCAGTCCCAGCCCGGCGACCACCCAGGTCGCCACCCGGGCACCCCGGCGGCCGGCGAGCAGCCCGGCGGCGAGACCGATCAGCAGCAGGCCGACCAGGACGGTGAGCACCGCCGAGAGGATGGTGGTGACCCGGAGCAGCGTGACCACGCCGTCGACGTCGTCGCGGCCCGCGCCGGTGGCGGCGGCGGCCGACCGGAGCCGGTCCACCGTGCCGCCGCCCAGCGCGAGCAGCGCCGCGACGGCGTACGCCCCGGCGGCGAGGGCCATCAGTCCGAGCAGCGCCGCGGCCAGCGTGACGGCGGCGGGCCGGCGCGCCGGCGCCTGATCCGGGTACGACACGACGATTCCCTCCGGTAGGCGTCGGCTTGCAACCTACTCGGAGGGAATCGTCGGCGTCGCTCGTACTCGCCCGTCAGCTGCCGGTCGGGCGGGTCGGGTCGGACGGCGGGCCGCCCTCACCCGGCCGGTCCTGCCCCTGCCCACCGGGCTCCGACGGGCCGGCCGGCGGTGCGGCGGGCGCGTCCGGGGACGGTGCCGACGGCGGCTGCCACGGCGAGGCGGCCGGGGGCTGGTCCGGCGCGGCCGGGTAGCCGGGGGCCGGCGGGTAGCCGGGCTGGCCGGGGGCCGACGGCTGACCCGGCTGCGCGGGCGGGTACCCCGCCTGCGGGTAGCCGGGAGCCGGGTAGCTCGGCTGACCGGGGTAGGCGGCCCCGGGAACCGGCGGCTCCCACGCCTGCTGCGGCTTGCGGAAGAACTCGTTCGCCTTGGGCAGGGCCAGCAGGATCAGCGCGGCCAGCAGGGCGAGCAGGGACACCACCGCGAGCAGCAGGGTCACCGGGCCGTACCAGGACGGCAGGGCCTCCTCCAGCCGGCGCTGCACCTCCTCGCCGCTGGGCATGTCCCCGTCGGTCGTCCCGCCGCCACCCGCGGCGAATCCTCCGGCGGCGTTGCTGAGCGTGCCGATGCCGCAGCAGCAGAACATCAGGCCGCCGAGGATCCAGGTGGTGATCCGGGTGCCGTTCACACCCCTGTTGTTGAACACGCCGAGCACGGCGAGCACGATCGCCAGCAGCAGCCCGACGATGGCGCCACCCACGGTGAACGCGATGGCGAAGTCCGCCACGCCCTGCACCCCGTTGGCGGAGGTACCGCGGTAGGCCTCGTCCAGCACCTTGCGGGTGGTGCCGATGGTGGCGAGCGCGATGATCAGGTTGATCACCTGGATGAGCGCGAACAGAATCAGCAGATAGCTGGAAATCGTCACGACGGCCGGTCGGACGCGGGCCGGTGTGTGCTGGGAATCGACCATGATTTCTCCTTCCCCTAGATCGCGCCCACACCGTATCCATATCGGCCCAACTGTGCGCGCACCACGCAGCGGCGGCCGGACGGCGGGGTCAGTAGCCGCGCCACTCCGCGCGGGCGTACTCCAGCACCTTCGGCTGCAGCAGTGTGGAGGCCGGAACGTCGAGGCGGGCCCGGTCGGCCGGGAAGGCGGCCGCGGCCCGCAGCACCGACGGGTCGAGGAAGCGCAGCGGCGGCGCGTCCGCCGGCAGCTCCAGCGCCGGCGGGGTGGCCCCCGGCGCGGCGAGCAGGAAGCCCCAGTCGCCGAAGGAGGGCACGTCCACGTGGTACGGCACGGTGGCGAAGCCGGCCGCGCGTACCGACGCCTCGATCGACCAGTACGACCGGGGCGCGAAGTACGGCGACCCGGACTGCACCACCAGCCGGCCGCCCTCGGCGAGCGCCGAGCGGATCAGCGCGTAGAACTCGACGGTGTAGAGCTTCGCGGTGGCGGTCTCGTCCGGGTCGGGCAGGTCGGCCACCACCACGTCGAACCGGTCCGTGGCGGTACGCAGCCAGCCGAAGGCGTCGGTGTTGACCACCCGCACCCGGGGGTCGGTGAACGCGTCGCCGTTGAGCCGGCGCAGCTGCGGCTCGGCGCGGGCCAGCGCCACCACCGCCGGGTCGAGGTCGACCACGGTCACCCGGCGGACGTCGGGGTAGCGCAGGATCTCCCGGACGGCGAGCCCGTCGCCGGCGCCGAGCACCAGCACCTCGCCGCGCGGGCCGCGCATGGCCGGATGCACCAGGGCCTCGTGGTAGCGGTACTCGTCGACCGAGCTGAACTGCAGGTCGCCGTTGAGGTAGAGGCGCAGGTCGGCGGCGGCGTGCCCGACCCCCCGCACCGACCGGGTGAGCACGATCTCCTGGTAGCGGCTGCGCTCGGCGTGCACCACCGGGTCCCGGTAGAGCTGCTGCCGGGCGGTCAGCTCGAAGTCGGCGGCGGTGATCCAGGCGTAGGACAGGCAGAGGGCGACCACGACGGAGCCGGCGGCGAGCGCGACCCGGGCCCGGCGGCTCAGCTCCGCGCGGAAGACCGTGCAGACCAGCGCGACCCCGGCCACCGCGTTCACCGCGCCGACCACCAGTGCGCCCTTGAGCTGGCCGAAGAGCGGCATCAGCAGGAACGGGAAGGCCAGCCCGCCGAGCAGCGCCCCGACGTAGTCGGCGGCGAACAGGTCGGCCACCGCGCTGCCGGCGGACTGCTCGCGGATGCGTTGCAGCATCACCATCAGCAGCGGGATCTCCGCGCCGATCAGCAGGCCGAGCACGAACGCGGTGCCGACCAGCGCCGGACCGTAGAGGTCCAGCCAGGCGAAGGCGGCGTAGAGGCCGAGCACGGAGAGGCCGCCGAGCAGCGCCAGGGTCAGCTCGATCACCGCGAACGCGGCGGCGGCCCGGGACTGCAACGGCTTCGCGACGAGCGCGCCGACGCCCATCGCGAAGACCATCACGCCGAGCACGATCGACGCCTGCCCGACCGCGTCACCGATCAGGTAGCTGCCGAGCGCGACCAGGGCCAGCTCGTAGACCAGGCCGCAGGCCGCGCAGACGAAGACCGCGAGCAGGACTCCCGCCCGGGCCGCCCGCCAGCGCGCTGGGGCGGCCGGCGCGTCGGTGGTCACGCCCTGTCCGGGGTACGCCGTGCCGCCGCGTCCGCCCCGGCGCGCTGCGCGGACCCGACTTCCCGGCGCTGCCGGCGGCGCTGCACCAGCCCGACGGTCACCAGCAGCACGGTGACCAGGAGCAGTCCGCCGGCGGCGAGCAGGTAGCCCCAGCGGTCCCGCCACAGGTCACTGCCCCCGGCGGGCAGCGGCGACGGGTCGGCCCCGGCGGCGGGGGTGGCGGCCGGCTCCACCAGTCCCGCTTCGACCGCGAGCAGCGGCAGCATCACCGCGGCCCGGGTCGTCGCCCAGCCCGGGTCGTCGATGAAGGCCGCGTCGGTGAGCCCGAGCCGCGCCAGGCCGTTCTCGATCCGCAGCAGCTGGGCGGAGGAGACGTCGGCGGAGCCCGTCACGTCGACGTAGGCGCTGTCGTTGCTGTCGCTGCTCTCCGCCGGGTAGTAGATCCTGGCCGTCACCTGCAGCCAGCGCGGGCAGCCCGGGTTGTCCTCGACCGACACCCCGTCGCCGAGGTTGGAGCCCACGCTGAGGGGGTCGCCGTGGTCGAAGTAGTCGTTCAGCGCCCAGCCGTAGCAGACCCCCTGGCTGGCCGTGGAGCGCTGGAGGATCGGCACGGTGTCGCCGCGTTCCTGTGCCGTCGGCGGGGGCACGATGTCGGACCCGTCGTCGCCGTTGACGATCGACCCGATGGTGCAGGCGGCGACAGTGCCCAGCAGGCCCACCCAGATCAGGGCCTGCTTCCACACCGGAATCTCCGCGCTCTTCGCTGGGCTCTTCGCGCCGGTGGTCGCCGAGCGCCCGGCGGCGCCCGGCCGCTTCGCGGCGGCCATCAGCTGATCGCGGCGGCGATGATCGCGCCGGTGGCGAGGTGGACGACTGCGGAGACCCAGACCGCGGGGTGCGGCTCCGGGTCGACCAGGATCTCGCCGAGCCGGCCCGGGGTCGCCGCGTCGAGCAGCAGGAACGCCCCGGCCATGATGACCAGGCCGAGGAGCCCGTACGCGGCGGCGCCGACCAGGCCCAGGACGAAGTCGTCGGCGCTGGCGGCAATCGCAGCCACCACGATGGTGCCGACGCCGGCGAGGTTCGAGGCGAGCAGCAGCGCGGCGTTGCGGTTGCGCTCGGTCCAGATCAGCGCGTGGAGCTTGCCGGGGGTGGCCACGTCGACCAGGACGTAACCGACGGCCATCAGGACGACGCCGACCACGCCGTAGGCGAGCGTGACCAGCAGATCGGTGACCAGGGTCTGCACAGGGACTCCAGGGGTGTCGTCGTTCGGGTCGGGCTACTTGCCGCTGCCGGGGCCGCCACCCCGGACGGTGCTGCCCCGGCCCCAGCCCCAGTGGCTGCCCACGGTGGAGTGGTAGCGGGGGTAGGCGGTGCGGAGGCGTTCGAGGAGGATCACCGAGCCGGTGGCGATCGGCAGGATCACCACCGAGTCGTCGTCGTAACGCAGGTAGACGCCGCTGCCGTCGACGTACTGGTCGGCCGGCTGCCAGGCCTCGGTCACGTCCTGCGCCACCTGGCTCGGGGTCTTGTCCGAGGTGTACGCGATCGCCTCGCCGCCGATGTCCCGGCTGGTCGCCCGGGTGTAGCGGTCCTCGACGTAACCGCGGGGCGAGAAGTTGCCGTAGAAGATCGCGAAGGCGGCGACCAGTGCGCCGATGACCGCGAAGGCTACTCCCACCACGAACCAGCGCCGGTACGTCATCGCAGTGCCACCACCGTCTCGGTCAGGACCAGCTCGTTGGTCTGGGGGTACGCGTGCCAGGTGCGCCAGCCGACCGACCCGTCCGGCGGGTCGGGGCGGACGGCCAGCGCGGTGACCGCGTCCGGGTCGCCGGGGAAAACCCCGACCAGCGCGTACGGGTCGTCGGTCAGCTCGGCGCGGAGCGCGGTGACGCGGGCGCGCAGCTCACCGGCGGGCGGCCGGAGCACCGTGGCGGTGAACCGGTAGCCGTTCGGTTCGTCGTGCAGCGTGCCGGGCAGGTGCGGTGGCCGACCCGGCAGGCAGGCCACCGTCTCGGTGAGCGCGCCGGTCGGGGTGGGCAGGACGACCTGGTGCGAGGCGCCGAGCAGGCGCAGCCGCACCCGGATGCCGCCGGGCAGGTCGACCTCGCGCACGGCCAGGGCCGGCAGCTCCGGGTCACCCAGGGCCAGGCCGAGGTCGGCGGCGCTGGTGTCGACGTACGGGGTGTCGATGCTGACCAGCACGCTCAGGCCACCTGTTCCGGGCCGGCCTGCGGGTAGATCATCACCTCGGAGCGGAGCAGCAGCTCGCCCACCGCCACCTCCCAGCCGGCCTCCCCGTACGCCTCGAAGGCGAGCCGGGCCCCGCCCTGCGCCCGGTAGTCGTGGTAGCGGACGGTGCCGGTCGGGTCGAGGCCGGTGGTGCCGGTGGCCGAGTACCGGGCCTGCCCGGACTCCTCCCACGAGTAGCGGCGGCCGGCGAAGTCGAGGGTGGGCGCACCCGGCGTGACGGTGGCACCCGGTTCGGCGGTCCAGAGGACCAGCTCCACGTCCGGGTCCTCCTCGACGGAGAGCCAGCGCTTGGCCCCACCGGCGTCGTCGAGCAGGTGCTCTGCCCAGCTCCAGGCGCCCTCGACCAGGTGCACCGAGCCGCGGATCGCGTACGACACCTGCCGGATCTCGACGAGGTCGCCGGGCTTGAGCGTGCGCGGGTCACCCCGGAGCGCGTCCGCGTCGGTGTCCCGGAACGGGTCGCCCGGTGCCGCCGGCCTCGGCTTCCGTCGCTGCCGGGCGAGGGCGACCAGGGCGATCACCACCCCGGCGACCCCGACCAGGCACCCCACCGCCGCCACCAGGTACGCCACCGACCCGTCCACCGCGACCGCCTCCCCACGTGTCGGCCGAGACGGTAACAACCACGCGCACCTGGGGAAACAAGTCCACTGATGGGTGATCGGCCAGTGACTCAGCGTCCGCGCGCTCCGGTCCCGAGGTCAGCTCGGCGACGACTGCCCGGCGTCCGGCGCGGGCGGCGGCGAGACGGGAGTCGCCGGGGTCGGCGGCGCGACGGGATCCGGCTCCGGCGGCGCGGCGGCCGGCTGTGGCGACGCGGCGGCCGGCTGCGGTGGCAGCCCGTGGGCGCGCGGGTCGGGGCAGAGCATGTAGCCGGGCGGCAGCAGGAAGGCCGGCGGGTAGGGCTGGTGCAGCGGCAGCCGGGGGGCGTCGGGGGTGGCGGCGCGGGGCACGAACCAGCGGTGCACCGGCGGCAGCACCAGCAGCACCACCGCGGCGGCGGTCAGGCCGAGGACCAGCGTCGCTCCCACCCCGCCGACGGCGAAGAACACGTCTCCCGCCGGATCGGGCCCGGTGCCGTAGAGCGTCTCCAGGAACCTGGACTCCTCCGGCAGGAACTCGGCCGGGACCTCCTCGGACTCCCACTCCTCCTCCGGGCCGCCGAAGGCGAAGAGGAAGGGGATGAACAGGAACGCGAGGCCGCCCTGTGCGCAGCAGACCAGCGCCTGCAGGCCGCCGGCCACGAAGACCAGGATCCGGGCGACGTTGCTGCCCCGACGCACGCCACGCGCGGTCAGGGCGAGCCAGGCGGCGAGCAGCAGCGCGGACACGCCGACCACACAGGACATCACGATGTTGCCGACCCGTTCGCCGGAGACCTCCTCCGGGTCGGCGTCGGGCACCAGCCGGGCCGCGCGGTCGATCTCACCGTTCCACTCGACCGCGTGCCAGAGCACCAGGCCGACGAGGGCGAGCAGCACGACGGCGGCGGCGATCTGCAGCCAGCCGGCGACCGTGACGGCGGTGGGACGGGGTGGGCGTGCCGGCGCGGCGGCGTCGTGCGTCATGCGGGGAAGCTACGGTCTGCCCGCCGTTCGCCGCAGCCCCGTTCGGTCGGACTCCGGCCTACGTTCCGGCAAGCCGGTCGGCGGCGTACCCGCGCAGGGTGGCGTTGCCCATCACGCAGCCGGTGAAGGTGGTGAACTCGCCCTCGTCGTCGCGGAGCGACGCCCAGGCGTCCCGGGCCGCCGCCGGGTCGACCCGCTCCAGCAGGCTCGCCGCGTACGCCTTTCCGGCCGGCGAGCCGCGCCGGAGCAGCCAGTCGACCTTCTCGCGCGCCTCGTCCGGGTGGGCGTGGAGCGCCTCCTCGACCCGCCGGTACGCCTCGGTCACGGGCAGCAGCGTGCCCGCGATCCCCACCCCGCCGAAGGCGAGCGTGTCCGCCCCGGCGAGTTCCTTCACGGCCGCGTCCAGCTCCTTGTCCCTGCTCTTCCCGATCCCGAACATGCCCCCATCCTTTCCCCGTCCCGCCGGCCCCCACCCTGTTGATCACCCTCGGATACGCGGACGGGCCCGCCGGGTGGGGCGGGCCCGTCCGGTGCGCACCGGCTGGGTCAGGCCGAGGTGACCGAGAGGGCGTCCTTCGTGTCGGCGAGATCGACCTTGACGGTGTCGCCGTCGCGGATCGCCCCCGCCAGCAGGGCCCGGGCCAACTGGTCGCCGATGGCGGTCTGGACCAGGCGGCGCAGCGGGCGCGCGCCGTAGATCGGGTCGTAGCCGTGCTCGGCGAGCCACCCCCGGGCCGCCTCGGTGATCTCCAGGCCGAGCCGGCGGTCGGCGAGCCGCCGCCGCATCCGGGCGAGCTGGATGTCGACGATGGAGCGCAGGTCGTCGCCGCGCAGCGCGGCGAAGACCACGATGTCGTCGAGGCGGTTGAGGAACTCCGGCTTGAAGTGCGAGCGGACCACCGCGAGAACCCCCTCGCGGCGCTGCTCCTCGGCCAGCGTCAGGTCGCTGATCACCGACGACCCGAGGTTGGAGGTGAGGATCAAGATCGCGTTGCGGAAGTCCACCGTGCGGCCCTGGCCGTCGGTGAGCCGGCCGTCGTCGAGCACCTGGAGCAGGATGTCGAAGACGTCCGGGTGGGCCTTCTCGACCTCGTCCAGCAGGATCACCGAGTACGGCCGGCGGCGCACCGCCTCGGTGAGCTGGCCGCCCTCCTCGTAGCCGACGTACCCGGGCGGAGCGCCGACCAGGCGGGCGACGGAGTGCTTCTCGCCGTACTCGCTCATGTCGATGCGGACCATGGCCCGCTCGTCGTCGAAGAGGAACTCGGCGAGCGCCTTGGCCAGCTCGGTCTTGCCGACACCGGTCGGGCCGAGGAAGAGGAAGCTGCCGGTGGGGCGGTCCGGGTCGGCGACGCCGGCCCGGGCGCGGCGGACCGCGTCGGAGACCGCGCCGACCGCCTCGGCCTGGCCGACCACCCGCGAGCCCAGCGACTCCTCCATCCGGAGCAGCTTGGCGGTCTCACCCTCTAGCAGCCGTCCGGCGGGGATGCCGGTCCACGAGGCGACCACGGCGGCGATGTCGTCCGCGCCGACCTCCTCCTTGAGCATCGCACCGTCGGCCTGGAGCCGGGCCAGCTCCTCCTCGGCCGTGGCGAGCTCGGCCTTGAGGGCCGGGATGCGGCCGTAGCGCAGCTCGGCGGCGCGTTCCAGCTCGCCGTCGCGCTCGGCCCGCTCGGCCTCGCCGCCGAGCCGCTCCAGCTCCTCCTTGGCGGTGGAGAGCTTGGTGATGTGGCTCTTCTCGGTCTGCCAGCGCTCCGAGAGCGCGGTGAGCTGCTCCCGCTTGTCGGCCAGCTCCTTGCGCAGCCGCTCCAGCCGCTCGGCGGAGGCGGCGTCCGGCTCCTTGGCCAGCGCCATCTCCTCGATCTCCAGCCGGCGGACGGCCCGCTCGATCTCGTCCACCTCGACCGGGCGGGAGTCGATCTCCATGCGGAGCCGGGAGGCCGACTCGTCGACCAGGTCGATCGCCTTGTCGGGCAGGAACCGGTCGGTGATGTAGCGGTCGGAGAGGGCGGCGGCGGCGACCAGCGCGGCGTCGGTGATCCGTACGCCGTGGTGCACCTCGTAGCGCTCCTTGAGGCCGCGCAGGATGCCGATGGTGTCCTCGATGGTCGGCTCGCCGACCAGCACCGGCTGGAAGCGGCGCTCCAGCGCCGGGTCCTTCTCGATGTGCTCGCGGTACTCGTCGAGGGTGGTCGCGCCGACCATCCGCAGTTCGCCGCGGGCCAGCATCGGCTTGAGCATGTTGCCGGCGTCCATCGAGCCCTCGCCCTTGCCGGCGCCGACGACGGTGTGCAGTTCGTCGAGGAAGGTGATGACCTGGCCGTTCGAGTTCTTGATCTCCTCCAGTACGGACTTCAGCCGCTCCTCGAACTGGCCCCGGTACTGCGCGCCGGCGACCATCGCGCCGAGGTCGAGCGAGACCAGCTTCTTGTCCCGCAGCGACTCGGGCACGTCGCCGGCGACGATCCGCTGGGCCAGGCCCTCGACGATCGCCGTCTTGCCGACGCCCGGCTCACCGATCAGCACCGGGTTGTTCTTGGTCCGGCGCGAGAGCACCTGGATCACCCGGCGGATCTCCGAGTCCCGGCCGATCACCGGGTCGATCTTGCCGTCCCGGGCGCTGGCGGTCAGGTCGACGCCGTACTTGGCCAGGGCCTGGTAGGTCTGCTCGGGGTCGGCGGTGGTGACCCGACGGTCACCGCCCCGGACGGTCGGGAAGGCGGCCACCAGGTTCTCCTCGGTGGCCCCGACGGCCTTCAGCGCGCCGGAGACCGCGCCACCGACCCGGGCCAGGCCGGCGAGCAGGTGCTCGGTCGAGGTGTACTCGTCGCCCAGCGGTCGGGCGATCTGCTCGGCGGCGCCGATGGCGTTGACGAACTCGCGGGCCAGCGTGGGCTCGGCGATGCTGGAGCCCCGGGCGGCGGGCAGCGCGTCGATCGCGCGCTGGGTGACCCGGCGCAGCTCGGCCGGGTCGGCCCCGACGGCGCGCAGCAGGCCGGCGGCGGTCGAGCCGTCGGTGTCCAGCAGGGCCAGCAGCAGGTGCCAGGGCTCCACGGTGGCGTGGCCGCGCTGGTTCGCCAGCGCTACGGCACCGGTGATGGTCTCGCGGCTCTTGGTGGTGAGACGTTCCGTGTTCATGGGCTCCCCTGGATCGGCGTGTCCACTAGGAAGGACGAAACCAGAGTTGAGCCTATTCCGCTCAACTCCAGCCTTGTGAGCGGGGTCACTCCGCGCGTCGCCAACGCCAGTCGAACTCCCCGGCGGCGGGCGGCGGTCCGGGCAACGGCGGATCGGTGACGCGGAGGCCGGCCAGCAGCACCGCGAGATGCCGCCGCCGCAACTGCCGGGTCCGCTCCGGATCGGGTACGCGGATCGCCGCGCACCCTTCCAGCAGCAGTCCGACGTCCTGCAGCACCAGGTCGGGTCGGAGCCGCCCGGCATCCCGCGCCCGCGCCACCAGCGCCGCGGTGAGCTCGTTGGCCCGCGCCGCGTCCCGGCCCATCTCGGGAGTCGGGGTGAAGGTGCCGGCCAGGTGCACGGTCAGCGAGTGCACGTCGGCATCGACGACGCGCTCCAGGAAACCGGCGAAGGCGGACCAGTCGTCCGGGTCGCCGGCCGCCTCCTCGGCCGCCTCGATGAACCGCCGCAGCCCGTCGTGGCAGAGCTTGCGCAGCAAATCCTCCTTGCCGGCGTACCGCCGGTAGAGGGCGCTGATGCCGACGCCGGCGCGTTCGGCTACCGCGGCGATCGGGGCCTTCGGATCGGCGAGGAAGACCGCGCGGGCGGCCTCCAGGATCACCGCGTCGTTGCGCGCCGCCTGCGCGCGCCTCCCGGCGAGCGGCGGGGTGTCGGTCGGGTTCGGCATGACCCGAGGATAACAGTGGAACGGATCGTTCCGCTCTGCTATGGTGGAACGGAACGAAACATTCCGTTCTGAGGAGCAGCGCATGTCCGCCACCGCCGTCCGCCCGTTCCGCGTCGACATTCCGCAGACCGCCCTCGACGACCTCGCCGACCGGCTCCGCCGCGCCATCTGGCCCGGCGAACTCCCCGGCGTCGGCGACGCGTACGGCACGACCACCGACCGGGTGCGCAACCTGGCGACGTACTGGCTGGAGAAGTTCGACTGGCGGGCCGTCGAGGCGCGGCTGAACGCCCACCCGCAGTTCGTCACCGAGATCGACGGCGAGGACATCCACTTCCTGCACGTCCGGTCGTCCCGCACCGACGCCACGCCGCTCGTGCTCACCCACGGCTGGCCCGGCTCGGTGGTGGAGTACCTCGACGTGATCGCCCCGCTCACCGAACCCACCGACCCAGCGGCGCCGGCGTTCCACCTGGTCATCCCGTCGCTGCCCGGCTTCGGCTTCTCCGGGCCGACCCGCACCGCCGGCTGGAACCGCTACCGCACCGCCCGGGCCTGGGCGGAGCTGATGGCCCGGCTCGGTTACGACCGCTACGGCGCGGTCGGCAACGACGCCGGCTCGATGATCTCGCCGGAGATCGGCCGGATCGACGCGGCGCACGTGCTCGGCGTCCACGTCACCCAGCTCTTCTCGTTCCCGTCCGGGGACCCGAGCGAGTTCCAGGACCTCTCCGAGGCCGACCAGGCGGCGCTCGCGCACCTTCAGTGGTTCTTCGAGAACAAGTTCTCCTTCAACCAGGTGCAGAGCCAGCAGCCGCAGACCCTGGCGTTCGCGCTGGCCGACTCGCCGGTCGGCCTGCTCGCCTGGAACGGTCAGCTCTTCGACCGGAGCCTGGACCCCGACTTCGTGCTCGCCAACGTGGCGATCTACTGGTTCACCGGCACGGCGGCCTCGTCGATGCGGTTCTACTGGGAGGACGCGCACACCACCGAGCACCCGACCGGGCCGACGACGAGCCCGACCGGGCTGGCGATGTTCCCCGGCGACTTCCAGTCGATCCGCCGCTTCGCCGAGCGGGACCACGCGAACATCGTGCGCTGGACGGCGTACCAGGCCGACGTCGAGGGGCGCGGCGACGTGGGCGGGCACTACGCCGCGCACGAGGCGACCGACGTGCTGGTCGCCGACATCCGGGAGTTCTTCGCGGCGCTGCGCTGAGCCGACGGTGTGCCCGTGCCCGGTCGGGGATCCCCGGCCGGGCACGCCGCCCGTCCCACCCCGATGGTCGCCCGTCAGTCGCCGCCGACGGTCACCCGCACCCAGCGCCGGTCCGTGCCGGCCCCGGTGCCCAGCACCACGTCCGCCGGCCCGCGGGCGAAGACGGTGCCGTCGTCGAGGGTGGTCAGGTAGTGCTCCGGGCCGACCGGCCAGGCGACCGGGGTGTACCGGCCGTCGATCACCACGCCGGCCCCGTACGGGCCGGTCACCGCGACCCGGCCGGCGCCGATCGGGGCGACCGACCGGATCCGGGAGGGGTAGGACTGCACCGGCACCGGCACCCAGCGTCCCTGCCACCGCCAGAGCGCCGGGAAGTCCAACCGGTCCGACCGCTCACCCACCAGCCAGACCTGGCCGTCCGGGGCGACCTGCGCCCGCAGGACGGCGACCGTGCCGTCGGGCGCCGGCACCGGGGTCCGCTGCCAGCTCCGACCCCGGTCCGTGGAAACCGCCGCGTACGGGCCGTCGTCCCCCACCCCCGCCGCCACCAGCAGGTCGGTGGAGGACGCGACGGTGTTCAGCCCCGGCACGGGCGGCTGGGCGGCGAGCGGGCGCAGCGCCGCGCCGTCCCACTCGCCCACCCGGCCGGTCTCCTCGATCACCTGGAACCGTCCCTGCGCGGCCCGCCACGCGGGCGGCGCCCCGTCGGTCCGCACGAAGCTCGCGCCGCCGTCGGTCGAGGTGTACCAGCCGTGCGGCTCGGCCCAGAGCGTCACCAGCCCCGGCGCGGTGTAGAGCTGCTGGTTGTCGGCCACCGGTCGCGGGTGGGGCACCCGCAGCCAGGAGCGGCCACCGTCGAGGGTGGAGAAGAGCACCGCCGGGCAGTCCCGGTCCGGCGGGCCACCGTCGCAGCTGCCGAAGAGCGCCCAGCCGTGCGCGGCGTCGGAGAACTCCACGAACGGGTCGTCGTACCGTTCGGCGACGGCGACCCGGACGGCGCGTACCTCGTCGACGCCGGCGGACGGCGGCGGTGTCGGCACCGGCGCGGCGGAGTGGGACGGCGGCGCGGAGCGGGACGGCGGGTCGCGGCGGATGTCGCCGATCGCCGAGCAGGCCACCAGCGCCGGGACGGCCAGCAGGGCGACCAGCGCCCGCCCGACTCGACAGATCATGACCGCCTCCTCGGGAGAGTAGCCTTGCCCGGGTGCGAGTACGTGTCGAACAGACTGCCCTACCGGGAATCGGCGTACGTCACGATCTGGTGACGGAATCGGGTCGGCGACTGGGCGTGGTCTCCCATCGCAACGGCCGTCGTGACCTCGTCCTGTACGACCCGGACGATCCCGACTCCTGCCAGGCGGACATCCCGCTCACCGACGACGAGGCGGAGGCGCTCGCCGACATCCTCGGCGCGTCGCTGATGCTCGGCCAGCTCTCCGGCCTGCGCGAGCAGGCGGCCGGGCTGCTCACCGAGCAGATCGCCATCCCGGCGGGCTCGAAGTACGTCAACAAGCGGCTCGGCGACACGCAGGCGCGTACCCGCACCGGCGCCTCGATCGTGGCGGTGCTCCGCCAGGGCGAGGTGAACGTCTCGCCCGATCCCACCTTCCGCTTCGCGGCCGGTGACGTGGTGGTCGTGGTCGGTACCCGTAAGGGTCTCGACGGGGTGACCGCCATCCTCGCCGACAGTGACCCGGACGGCTGAGGCGGATGCACGAAACCACCACACTGCTCGTCGAGGTCGGCGCGCTGCTGCTGCTCCTCGGGCTCCTGGGCCGGCTCAGCCGGCGGTTCGGGGTCTCCCCGATCCCCCTCTACCTCCTCGCCGGTCTGGGCTTCGGCCACGGCGGCCTGCTGCCCCTCAACGCCAGCGAGGAGTTCTTCGCCGTCGGCGCCGAGATCGGCGTCATCCTGCTGCTGGTCATGCTGGGCCTGGAGTACAGCGCCAACGAACTGGTCGGCAACCTGCGCTCGGCCGCGCCGGCCGGGCTGATCGACGCCCTGCTCAACGCGCTGCCCGGCTTCGCCTTCGCGCTGCTGCTCGGCTGGGACTGGGTGGCCGCCGTGGTGCTCGGCGGCATCACCTGGATCTCGTCCTCCGGGGTGATCGCCAAGGTCCTCGGCGACCTGGGCCGGGTCGGTAACCGGGAGACCCCGGTGATCCTCTCGGTGCTGGTCATCGAGGACCTGGCCATGGCGCTCTACCTGCCGCTGGTCACCGCGCTGCTGGCCGGCGTCGGGCTGGTCAAGGGTGGCATCGCCCTCGGCATCGCGGTGCTCACCGTGGTCGTCGTCCTGGTGGTGGCCATCCGGTACGGCCACCTGATCTCCTCGGCGCTCTCCGCCAAGGATCCGGAGGCGCTGCTGCTCGGCGTACTCGGGCTGACCCTGCTGGTCGCCGGTGTCGCGGCCAAGCTCCAGGTGTCGGCCGCGGTGGGGGCGTTCCTGGTCGGCATCGCGCTCTCCGGGCCGGTCGCGCACCACGCGACCGAGCTGCTCTCCCCGCTGCGGGACCTCTTCGCGGCGGTCTTCTTCGTCTTCTTCGGCCTGGTCACCGACCCCCGGGACATGCCGCCGGTGCTGCTGCCGGCGCTGGCCCTGGCCGTGGTGACGATGGGGACGAAGCTGCTCACCGGCTACCTGGCGGCCCGTCGGGCGGGCATCGCCGAGCCCGGTCGCTGGCGGGCCGGCTTCGCGCTGATGCCGCGCGGGGAGTTTTCCATCGTCATCGCCGGCCTGGCCGTCGCCGCCGGCACCGTCGAGCCCCGGCTGGCGGCGCTCGCCACGGCGTACGTGCTGATCACGGTGGTGACCGGGCCGATGCTGGCGCGGCTGCCCGACATGGGCTGGTTCAAGGTCTGGCTGCGGCGGCGGGCCGCGATCCGCCGGCCCGAACCGGTACCCACCACCGACTGACCGTGCCCCGGCCGGGTCGGCCGTACGGACGACCCGGCCGGTCCGGCCGTTGCCGAATTGCTCCCGACAAGCCCTTCCGCCAGCCCACCGGTGACGGCTACCGTTCTGCCCCAGCAAGCCAGGGGTCCGCGGGTGGCCGGTGCGCCCCGCGGGCGCGAGCGGAAGGTTGCCGGTGAGCGTGCAGGATTCGACGTTCCACGGCTTTGCCAACCCCGTCGACCCGTCGCCGGCGGAGTTGCGGGCCTGGGCCTACCACCCGGACTCGGTGCCGCTGGCCTCGATGCCGCCCGACTGGGATCTGCTCGTCGCCGGTGACCACCTGGTGCTCACCCTCTTCGACCTGGCGATGGACCCGGCCTGCCCGGCCCGCCGGTTCGCCCTGCACTGCCTCTACATCTACGCGGCGGACGGCATCCGGACGAACTTCCGCGCCCACCCGAAGCGCCGCTTCCGCAAGCTGGTGGAGCAGGCCGAGCGGGAGGGCGACGAGCTGATGCGCAACTGGGCGCACAACAGCCGGGTGCTGCTGGCCCGGCAGGACCTCTTCGTCTACCACGACTGGTGTGAGGGCGGCCTGGTCCGGGAGAACCGCCGGATCGGCTAGGCCACCGTGGGGTCACCCCGCCGCCCCGACCCCTCGCGCCGCCTCAGCTCGCGCCGATGCCGGCCACGGCGACCTCGACCGCGCGGCGCAGTTGCGCCAGCACCGGCCCGGGGTCGCCGGCGAACAGCTCGTCGACCTGCTCCGGCGCCTGCACCAGCGAGAGCATCGTGTTGACCACGGCACCGACCAGCGCGCCGACCACGGCGGCCGCCTCGACCCGGTCCAGCCGGTCGGGGAACGCCGCGTGCAGTCGGGCCGCCAGCCGCTGCTGGGCGGAGAGCATCCGTTGCAGCGCCATGCCCTGCACGGCCGGCACCGAGAAGACCATCCGCAGCCGCACCGGCACCGCGCGGTCGAAGACCTGGCCGAACTGTTCGGCGCGCTCGAAGACGGCGGCCATCGCGCGCACCAGGACGTCGACGGGGGCGTCCTCCGGGCCCCGCTGGTCGATGACGGCGAAGGCCAACGCCAGCCGGTCCTCGGTGTCCGCGAAGAGGATCTCCTCCTTGCTGGGGAAGTAGCTGAAGAAGGTACGGGCCGACACGTCGGCCCCGGCCGCGATGTCGGCGATCGTCGTCTCGTCGTACCCGCGTTCCTCGAAGAGCCCCAACGCCGCCGTGATCAACGCCTGGCGCGTGCGTTCCTTCTTGCGCTCCCGCAGCCCCGGACCGGTCGTCATACCGACAGATTACTGCACCCCGCGCTTTTCTTCATTTGTTGCAATTTTGCAGTCGTTGTGGTTTTCTGTCGCCATGGAACGCATCCTCGACCGGCTCGGCCGGGCCACCGCCGGGCACCCGTGGCGCACCCTCGCTGCCTGGTTGCTGGCCGCCACCGCCCTGCTCGGTCTGGGGCAGGCGGCCGGCGGCACCTTCGTGAACGACTTCCGGATCCCGGGTGCCGAGTCGCAGCAGGCCGCGGACCTGGCCCGAGCGGCCTTCCCGGAGTACGGGTCGGCCAGCGCCGAGGTGGTCTGGCACAGCCCCGACGGGGACCTGCGGGCAGCAGACCGCCACGCGGCGATCGCGGCGATGACCGCAGCCGTCCGCCGCCAGCCGGGGGTCACCACCGTCGAGGACCCGCTCGCCGGTCAGGGGGTCCTCAGCCCGGACGGGCGCACCGCCATCGGCACCGTCCGGTACGGCCCGGAGCTCGGCGACCTCGGGCCGGAGGCGTACCACCGGCTCGACGCGGCGGCGGAGCAGGCCAGGGCCCGGGGCGTGGAGGTGACCTTCCGGGGGCTCGTCGTCGACCTGGCGTTCGAGCCCCGCACCGGCCCGGCCGAGGCGGTCGGCCTCGGCGTCGCCCTGCTGGTGCTGCTGGTGGCCTTCGGCTCGGTGGTCGCCGCCGGGCTGCCGGTCCTGGTCGCCCTCGCCGGGCTGGTGGTCGGCACCGCGCTCGTCCTGATCGCGAGCTCGCTGACCGAGATCCCCAGCGCCGCACCGATCGTGGCGGTGATGCTCGGCCTCGGCGCCGGCATCGACTACGCGCTCTTCGTCGTCACCCGCTACCGCGCGCACCTCGCCGCCGGGCTTGCGCCGGTAGCCGCCGCCGGACGGGCGGTCGCCACGGCCGGTCACGCCGTCCTCTTCGCGGGGGCGACCGTCGTGGTCGCCATCCTCGGGCTGCTCTTCACCGGCATCCCGTTCGTCGGCGCGATGGGGGTCGCCGCCGCACTGACGGTCACCGCCATGATGCTCGCCGCCCTCACCCTCCTTCCCGCTCTCCTCGGCCTCCTCGGACCCCGCGTCAACCACTGGCCCCTGCCGCGCCTCCGTCCGACCACCGCCGCGAACCTCCCGACCGACTCGGCCGACGGTGGAGGGTGGTGGGTGCGGTGGGGCCGACGGGTGGACCGGCGGCGAGTCGCCTACGGGGTGGGAGCCGCGATCGTGCTGCTGGGGCTGGCGGCGCCGCTGCTGACGCTGCGACTCGGCACGCCGGACGACGGGAACCAGCCGGACCGGTGGCCGCAGCGGCGGGCGTACGACACCGTGCAGCGGGAACTCGGACCCGGGTGGAACGCCCCACTGGTGCTGGCGGTGACCCGCCCGACCGACGGCTCACTCGCCCGGCTGACCGGAGCGCTCGCCGCCGACCCGGAGGTCGCCCTGGCCACCCCACCGGTACGCAGCCCCGACGGCACGCTCGCGCTGCTCACCGTGGTGCCCCGGCACGCGCCGCAGGACCAGCAGGTCAGCGACCTGGTGCACCGGATCCGACGTACCGTCGGCGCGGCGGCGCCGGACGGGGCGCGGGTGGCGGTCGGTGGCCAGACCGCGTACATGATCGACATGGCCGACGCGGTCACCGGCCGGCTGCCCTGGGTGGTGCTCGGCGTGGTGCTGGCCGCCGGCCTGCTGCTGCTGGCGATGTTCCGTGCCCCACTGATCGCGCTGAAGGCCGCGGTGATGGCACTGCTCTCCATCGGCGCCGCGTACGGCGTGCTGGTGGCAGTCTTCCAGTGGGGCTGGGGCCTGTCCCTGCTCGGGATCGACCGGCCGGTACCGATCATGTCGGTGGTGCCGATGCTGCTGTTCGCGATCCTCTTCGGGCTCTCCATGGACTACGAGGTGTTCCTGCTCGCCTCGGTGCAGGAGGAGTACCGCCGCACCGGCGACCCGCACCGTTCGGTCGTGGCCGGGCTGGCCGGCACCGGTCGGGTGATCACGGCGGCGGCGACCATCATGGCGGCGGTCTTCGTCAGCTTCGCCAGCATCGACGACACCCTGGTGAAGATGATCGGGATCGGGCTGGCCACGGCGGTGCTGGTGGACGCGACCGTGATCCGGGTGGTGCTGGCGCCGGCGGTCCTCGGGATGCTGGGGCACCGGGCCTGGTGGCCGCTTCGTCGGCCGCCCTCCGACGAGCCCGCACCGGACCCGTCGGCCGCATCCTCGACACCCGCCTGACCACCGCCCACGCTCCGCGCGTCCCGGCCCCGTCCCTGACGGCGAACGGGCCGGGACCCCCCGTGGGTCCCGGCCCGCACGTCGGCGGATCGTCAGCGTTCCGACCCACCCTGCTTCCGGCGTCTCACCTCTTCGCGCCCCTGGTCGACGCCGTGGTCGACCTGGTCGCTGAATCTGCCGTTCCTGATCTCCTCGGAGAAACCGCCCTTGGTGACCCGGTCGAATCTCCGCCGGACATTTTCGGCCACCTCGTCGAGCCGGGCCTCCGTCTGCTCGGCAACCCTCTTCGCCGATTCCGTCATGGCTCCCCCTGCCATCGGAGTCCGGATTGAGTTGGTTGGACCTGAATTTGAGGCTAACGCAAGGGTCCTGATCGTCGCCGAAAAACCGGGGAACCGGCAGCGGTCAGCTCACTGCCGGCACGGCGCGGACGGGTGCGCCCGGCCACCCAGAGGGCGGCCGGGCGCGGCAGGAGTCAGCGGTCGGGCGTACGGCGGGGACGCCAGACGACCAGCGCGGTCGAGGTGCGGTTGGTCGGCACCAGGTCGCCGCGGGGGAAGGTGGCCAGCGACTCCAACTCGGCGATCCGCCGATACGCCGCGTCCAGCTCCGCCTCCAGCCGGGCCACCCGCTGCTGCGCCTGCTCCAGCAGGCGTTCCAGGCCGATGATCCGCTTCACCCCGGCCAGGTTGATGCCGTCGTCCTGGCTGAGCCGCTGCACCTCGCGCAGCAGCACCACGTCGCGCACGCTGTAGCGGCGCCCACCGCCGGCCGCCCGTCCGGCCTGCACCAGGCCCAGCCGGTCGTACTGGCGCAGGGTCTGGGGGTGCATCCCCGCCATCCGCGCCGCGACCGAGATCATCAGCACCTTGGCCTCGTAGGCAGGGTCACCCGAACCGACGAACTCGCCCGACATCCCGCTCACCTCCGCACCCGATCCACCGGTCAATCGACCCGACGCACCCGCGCGTCGAGATGTTCCCGAGCCGCCGGCGGAGTCTGCTCGGCGAACGACTCCAGCGTCGCCCGCGCCTCGTCCGACACCATCGCCGGCACCACCACGTCCAGCGTGACCAGCAGGTCACCGGCCCGACCGTCGCGCCGGACCACGCCCTTGCCCCGGGCCCGCAGCACCCGCCCGGACGGCGTACCCGGCGGCACCCGCAGGGTCACCGCACCGTCGAGGGTGGGTACCCGCAGGTCGGTGCCGAGCACCGCCTCGGCGAAGGTGATCGGCACGGTCAGGGTCAGGTCGTCCCCGGTACGCCCGAACAGCTCGTCGGGGCGGACCTTCACCTGCACGAACAGGTCACCGGCCGGGCCGCCGCGGTCGCCCGGCTCGCCCCGCCCGGCCAGCCTGATCCGCTGGCCGTCGGCCACCCCGGCGGGGAAGCGGACGTTCAGCGTGCGGGTCTTGGTGACCCCGCCGGTGCCCTGGCACTCCGGGCACTTCTCCTCGACGACGGTGCCCACGCCCTGACAGGTGCGGCACGGCTCGGAGAAGCTGAACGAGCCCTGGTTGCGGGTGGTCACCCCGGCGCCGTGGCAGACCGGGCAGGCCTTCGGCCGGGTACCCGGCTTCGCGCCGTCGCCGTGGCAGGTGTCGCAGACCCCGGGGGCGCGCAGCGTCAGCGGGACGGTCACCCCGCGTACCGCGTCGTCGAAGTCGAGCGCCACCTCGGTCTCCACGTCCCGGCCCCGGGCCGGGCCACGGGGACGCGCCGGGCCACCGGCCCCACCGCCGGAGAAGATCGAGCTGAACAGGTCGGTGAAGCCACCCCCGCCGAAGCGGGTGTCCGCGCCGGCGCCACCGCCGCCGAACAGGTCGGAGACGTCGAACGGCACCCCGCCGGGCTGCCCGGCCCCGCGGGCGCCCCGCCGGAACGCGCCCGAGCCGAACAGCGACCGCATCTCGTCGTACTCGCGGCGCTTGGCCTCGTCGCCGAGCACCGCGTACGCCTCGGAGACGGCCTTGAACCGCTCCTCGGCCTTCGGATCGCCCGGGTTGTGGTCCGGGTGCGACTCCCGGGCCAGCTTCCGGTACGCCTTCTTGATCTCGTCCGAGGAGGCGGACTTCTGCACGCCGAGCATGGCGTAGTAGTCCTTCTCGATCCAGTCCTTGGAACTCACCGGTCCACCCCCTTCCGCCTGATGTGGCCCGGTCGCCCCGCCCGCCGTGCGACGGCGGGCGGGGCGACCGGATGGTTCCGCACTATTCCGGGTCGGCGACCGCGACCAGCGCGGGCCGCAGCAGCCGCTCCCCGAGCAGGTAGCCCCGACGCATCACCTGGACGCAGGTCGGCTCGTCCACGTCGGCCGAGGTCTGGTGCGCGACCGCCTCGTGCCGGGTCGGGTCGAACGGGTCGCCCTGCTCCCCGAAGGGGGTCAGCCCGAACTTGCCCAGCGCCGTGGTGAGCTGCTCGGCCACCGTGCCGAACGGCCCGACCAGGTCACCGTGTTCCCGGGCCCGGTCCAGGTCGTCCAGGATCGGCAGCAGCGCGGCGAGCACCGAGCCGGTCGCCTGCTCCTGGACCAGAGCACGGTCGCGGTCGACCCGCTTGCGGTAGTTGGCGTACTCCGCCGACACCCGCTGCAGGTCCCGGGTCCGCTCGTCGAGCTCGGCCCGGAGGGCCTCCAACTCGGCACCGAGCGGGGAGCCCGCCGCGCCGCCCTCGACCGGCTGCGCGGGGGCGTCCACCACGGGCGGGCCGGCCGGCGCCAAACCGCCGATCGTCTCGACCTCGATCTCGTCGACCACGACCTCGGCCTCCTCGACCAGGCCCTCGGCCGGGACGTCCGCCCCGGCGTCGGCCGCGGCGGGCGCCTCCTCGGTCTTGCCGATCTTGCGGTTGTTACGGATGACGACCCGCGGCCCGTCGCCGGCGGCCGGCTCGGCGGGCGCGGAGCCACCCGGCGTCGACCCGGTGGAGCCCGGGTCGGCGGCTCGTGGCTTCTCCGTCATGCGACTACCTCGATCCCTTTGCAGTGATTCCGTGGCGGGGACGCAGCGTCACTTCTTGTCCTCGTCCACGATCTCCGCGTCGACCACGTCGTCCGCGCCGCCGGCCTGCGGGCCACCGGTCGCACCCGCGCCCGCACCCGGGCCCGCCGCGCCGGGCTGCTCGCCCTGCTCGGCCTGCTGCGAGTAGAGCAGCGAGCCGGCCTGCTGGGAGACCTGCGCCAGCCGCTCGTGGGCCGACTTGATCTTCTCGATGTCCTGGCCGCCGAGCGCACCGCGCAGCTCGCCGAGGGCCTCGTTGATCTGGTCGCGGTTCTCGCTGGGCAGCTTGTCGCCGCTCTCGGCGAGGAACTTCTCGGTCTGCCACTGGAGCGCCTCGGCCAGGTTGCGGGTCTCCGCCTCCTCGCGCCGCCGCTTGTCGTCGTCGGCGTGCTCCTCGGCGTCCCGGCGCATCCGCTCGATGTCGTCCTTCGGCAGCGAGGAGCCGCCGGTGATCGTCATCTTCTGCTCCTTGCCGGTGCCGAGGTCCTTCGCGTGCACGTTCACGATGCCGTTGGCGTCGATGTCGAACGTGACCTCGATCTGCGGCACGCCGCGCGGCGCCGGCGGGAGGCCGGTCAGCTCGAAGGTGCCGAGCTTCTTGTTGTAGGCCGCGATCTCCCGCTCGCCCTGGAAGACCTGGATCAGCACCGACGGCTGGTTGTCGTCCGCCGTGGTGAAGACCTCGGAGCGCTTGGTCGGGATGGTGGTGTTGCGCTCGATCAGCTTGGTGAAGATGCCGCCCTTGGTCTCGATGCCCAGGCTCAGCGGGGTCACGTCGAGCAGCAGGACGTCCTTGACCTCACCCTTGAGCACACCGGCCTGGAGGGCGGCGCCGACGGCGACGACCTCGTCCGGGTTGACGCCCTTGTTGGGGTCCCGGCCGGTGAGCTGCTTGACCAGGTCGGTCACGGCCGGCATCCGGGTCGAGCCGCCGACCAGGATGACGTGGTCGACGTCGGAGACCTTGATCCCGGCGTCCTTCACGGCCTGCTCGAACGGGCCCTTGCAGCGGTCCAGCAGGTCCTGCGTCATCCGCTGGAACTCGGCGCGGCTGAGCGTCACGTCCAGGTGCAGCGGGCCGGCCGAGCCGGCGGTGATGTACGGCAGGTTGATGTTGGTGGTGGTGGCGGCGGAGAGCTCGATCTTGGCCTTCTCGGCGGCCTCACGGAGCCGCTGCAGGGCCATCTTGTCCTGGCCCAGGTCGATGCCGTGCTCGCCACGGAAGGTCTTCACCAGGTGGTCGATGATGCGCTGGTCCCAGTCGTCGCCACCAAGGTGGTTGTCACCGCTGGTCGACTTGACCTCGATGACGCCCTCGGCCAGCTCCAGCAGCGACACGTCGAAGGTGCCGCCACCGAGGTCGAAGACCAGGACGGTCTGCTCCTTGGAGCCCTTGTCCAGCCCGTACGCCAGGGCGGCCGCGGTCGGCTCGTTCACGATCCGCAGCACGTTGAAGCCGGCGATCTCACCGGCCTCCTTGGTGGCCTGGCGCTGACCGTCGTTGAAGTAGGCGGGGACGGTGATCACCGCGTCGGTGATCTGCTCGCCCAGGTACGCCTCGGCGTCCCGCTTGAGCTTCATCAGCGTCCGCGCCGAGATCTCCTGCGGGGTGTACTTCTTGCCGTCGATGTCGACGGACCAGTTGGTGCCGATCTCCCGCTTGACCGACCGGATGGTCCGGTCCGGGTTGGTCACCGCCTGGCGCTTGGCGACCTCACCGACGAGCACCTCGCCGTTGCGGGCGAACGCGACGATCGACGGGGTCGTCCGCGAGCCCTCAGCGTTGGCGATGACGGTGGGCTCACCGCCCTCGAGAACGCTGACGCAGGAGTTCGTCGTGCCGAGGTCGATACCGACCGCACGTGCCATCTTCGCTTCCTCGCTTCGTAACGTTGAGGCAGGTCAAGGCGCCTGCCTGGCGGGTCGCCCGCAGCGACCGCACCACAAGTTGAGTGAACTTGACTCAATAGTGCCATGCCGCTGGCAAACCGCAAGTCGGGGTTGAGCCGACCCGACGCAACCCGACCGTTATTACCGTCCGGTTGTCTTCCCTTGCATCGGTCGGGCACGCTTTAGCGGTGACGACGAACGGCGATCCCGCCACCCGGTCCGGCGCGCCCACCGTCGCCGCCCGCACCGGGTCGCCGGACGCTGCCGAGGCGTCCCCCGACACCACCGCCGGCGGCCTTCCGGCCGCGCTGACCGGGCTGCGGGCCGCGATCGGCGCTGCCCGCTTCCCGCTGACCCTGCCGTCGGCCGAGCCGGCCCGGCGTACCGCCTCGGCGCTGACCGACCAGCTCGACGACTACCTGCTGCCCCGGCTGGCCCGGCTCGACGCGCCGCTGCTGGTGGTGGTCGGCGGCTCCACCGGCGCCGGCAAGTCGACCCTGGTCAACAGCCTGGTGCAGGCCCGGGTGAGCGCCGCCGGGGTACTCCGCCCGACCACCCGCTCCCCGGTGCTGGTGTGCAACCCGGCCGACTCCGCCTGGTTCCGCCAGGGCGAGCTGCTGCCCGGCCTCACCCGCACCACCGAGCCGAGCGAGGACCCGCGCACCCTGCACCTGGTCACCGCGCCCGCGCTCCCCGCCGGGCTGGCCTTCCTGGACGCCCCCGACATCGACTCGGTGGTCGACGCCAACCGGGCCCTCGCCGGCCAACTGCTGGCCGCCGCCGACCTCTGGCTCTTCGTCACGACCGCCGCCCGGTACGCCGACGCGGTCCCCTGGGAGCTGCTGCGCAGCGCCCGGTCCCGGGGCGCGGCCATCGCGCTGGTGCTCGACCGGGTGCCGCCGGAGGCCGCCGACGAGATCGCCGCCCACCTGTCGGAGATGCTCGCCGCCCAGGAGCTCGGCGCCGCGCCGCTCTTCGTCCTGCCCGAGACCTGGGTCGACGGCCAGGGCCTGCTGCCGGACAAGGTCACCGCGCCGCTGAGCGCCTGGTTCGCCCGGCTGGCCGCCGACGCCGAGGCCCGGGCCGCGGTGGTCCGGCAGACGCTGGACGGCGCGCTCGCCTCGCTGCACCCGACCGTCGAGGCGCTCGCCGAGGCGGCCGACGAGCAGGTCGCCGCCGTCGACGCGCTCGACGAGCGGGTGCGGGCGGCGTACCGGGGTGCGCACCGCACCGTGGAGGAGGGGCTCAAGGACGGCCGGCTGCTCCGTGGTGAGGTGCTCGCCCGCTGGCAGGAGTTCGTCGGCACCGGCGAGTTCTTCCGCACCCTGGAGGCGCGGATTGGCCGGCTGCGCGACCGGGTGGTCGCCGCGATGACCGGGCGTCCCCCCACCCCCGCCACCGAGCTGCGCAACGCCATCGAGTCCCAACTGGTCACCCTGCTGCGCGGGGTGTCGTCCGAGGCGGCCGAGCACGCGTACACCGCGTGGAAGGCGCACCCGGCCGGGGCGGCGCTGCTCGAACCAGGGCTGGCCCACCCCTCCGACGACTTCTCCGAACGGGCCGAACGACTGGTCCGGGACTGGCAGCGCGGCGTGCTCGAACTGGTCAAGGCCGAGGGGGGCGACCGGCGCTTCGTGGCCCGCACCGCCGCGTACGCGGTCAACGCCACCGGCCTCGCCGTCATGATCGCCGTCTTCGCCTCGACCGCGTTCATCCCGACCGGCCTGGAGGTGGCGACCGGGGCCGGCACCACCGTCGCGGCGCAGGCCGTGCTCCAGGCCATCTTCGGCGACCAGGCCGTGCGTACCCTCGCCAACAAGGCCCGGGCCGACCTGCTGGAGCGGGTCCGGGCGCTGCTGGACGAGGAGGCGGCCCGCTACCTGACCCGCACCGACGAGGCCCGGCCCGGCGCGGACGCCGGGGCCGAGCTGCGCCGCGCCGCCGGCCGGGTCGAGGTGGCCCGGCACCGCAGCGGCCTGGCCGACGGTGACGGCCCGGGTCTGCCCGCCTCGAACGGTGGCCGCCAGTGACGGGCATCGTCGGCCGGATGCGCGAGGCGTTCCGGGGTGACCAGCGGGTGGACGCCGATGACCTGGTGGCCCGCCTGGACGCGGTCCGCCGGTTCCTCGCCGCGGTGGACGGCCAGGTGCCGGACTCCCGTTTGGTCACCGCGCACACCCTGGTCGAGCGGGCCGGCACCCGGCTGGCGCTCTCCCGGGACCACACCGTGGTGGCGCTCGCCGGTGCCACCGGCAGCGGCAAGTCGAGCCTGTTCAACGCGCTGGCCCGGCTGGACCTCTCCCCGGTCGGGGTGCGCCGCCCCACCACCGGCGTCGCGCACGCCTGCGTCTGGGGGCCGCTGGACGGCGCCAACCGGCTGCTCGACTGGGTCGGGGTGCTGCCCCGGCACCGGTTCGTCCGGGAGAGCGCGCTGGACGCCGACGACGAGACCGGTCTGCACGGTCTGGTCCTGCTCGACCTGCCCGACTTCGACTCGGTGCAGCGCTCGCACCGGCTGGAGGTGGACCGGCTGCTCGGCCTGGTCGATCTGGTGGTCTGGGTGGTCGACCCGCAGAAGTACGCCGACCGGGTGATCCACACCAGCTACCTGCGCGAGTTCCACCGGCACCGGGACGTGACCCTGGTCGTGCTCAACCAGGCCGACCGGCTGTCGGCGGCCGAGCTGCCCCGGGTCCTCGACGACCTGCGCCGGCTGCTCGACGCCGACGGGTTGGACGGCGTGCCGCTGCTGGCCACGACGGCGGTCGACCAGGCCGGCATGACCGGGCTGCGGGAGGAGCTGCAGCGGGCGGTCGCCGAGCGGCAGGCCGCCCTGCGCCGGCTCTCCGGCGACGTGGACGGCGTCGTGGCGGGGCTGGGCGAACTGGTCGCCGCCGACGTTCCCCGCGACGTTCCGGACGAGGACACGACCCGCTCGCTGGACCGGGCCCTGGCCGGCGCGGCCGGGGTGCCGACGGTGGCCAACGCGGTGGAGGGGGCGTACCGGCACCGGGCCGGCGGGACGACCGGCTGGCCGGTCGTCCGGGGCTGGCGCAAGCTGCGGCCCGATCCGCTGCGCCGGCTGCACCTGCCCGGTCCGGCCGCCGCCGACCAGCCGGAGGAGAGCCTGGTCGCCGCGACCTCGGTCCCCGACCCGACCGCCGCCCAGCGGTCCGCCCTCGGGCTGGCCATCCGCGCGGTCGCCGACCGCTGCGGCGCCGACCTGCCCGCGCCCTGGCCGGGCGCGGTCACCACGGCCGCCCGGTCCCGCCTCGACGACCTGCCGGACGCGCTGGACCGCGCGGTCGCCGGCACCGACCTGGGCATGGACCGCCGGCCGCTCTGGTGGCGGCTCGTCGGTGGCGTCCAGTGGCTGGTCACCTTCGCCGCGCTGGTCGGGCTCGGCTGGCTGGTGCTCGGCTACGCGCTGCGGGCGCTCGGGCTGCCCGCCCTGGACAACCCGCGGGTGGGCGAGGTGCCGCTGCCGACCCTGCTGCTCCTCGGTGGCCTGCTCGCCGGGCTGCTGGTGGCCGCGGTGACCCGGCCGGTAATCCGCTGGGCGGCTCGCCGGGCCCGGCAGCGGGCCGAGAGACGCCTCACCGCCGCGGTGGCCGAGGTCGGCGAGGCGTACGTCCGCAGCCCGGTGCGAGCCGTCCTCGACCGCTACGGGCAGGCGCGGGACGCGCTGCGCGACGCCGCCCGGTGAGGGCCGCCCACGCGACGGGTGTCCCGGCCGCCGTGGCGGCGTAGGGTCGGACCATGGCCACGCCACAGACCCCCTACGACGCGGTGCTGCACGCCGCCCGCGACGTGACGAGGCTGGACACCGCCCTCGACGCCGAGATGCTCGGCGCCGCGTTGCTGGGCAGCGTCTACGCGATCGCCGAGACCGACCGGGAGCGGGCCGTCCGGGAGTTCGTCTCCGGCTTCCTGGCCGCCACCGCCCGCCGCCGCACCGCCGCCGCGACCACCATCCGCTCGGTCTTCGCCGCGCTGGTGCCCGACGCCGAGGGCGCGGCGAAGGTCCGCCCCGGCGCCCAGGCCCCGGCCTGGTCCGGCCAGCTCGGCCGGGTCCACCTCACCGGCGCCTGGTCGTACGGCGACGTGTACGGCGACCAGACCTCCTACCTCGCCACCTTCGCCTACGACGACGCGACGGGCGGCCCCGAGCACGCCCTGGTGGCGCTCGTCGACCACAACATCGGGATCACCAAGGACGTCTTCGTCGGCGGCCCCGCCGAGCGGATCCTCGAACAGGTCCGGCAGATGTGCGCCACCGACGACCTGACCTGGTTCCGCGAGGAGGACCCGGCCCGGATGCACGGCGAGGTGAGCCGGCACCTGACGATCACCGACGACCTCGGGAACCTGCCCGGCGAGGGTTCGCTCGCCACCGACCGGGCCCTGGTCGGCGCCCGGCTGGCGGTGCTGCCCGGCGCGCCGGCCGACACCCTCACCTGGGACGCCGAGCCGCTCACCGGCGACGAGCGCACCGAGCTGGTGCGCGTGTTCCTGGCGTCGCCGGAGGCGGCCCGGTTCGGCCTGGACGCCCTGGACGGCGACGCCGAGCTGGCGTCGCTGCACTTCTGCCTGGGCCTGCTCTTCGACCACGCGGCGAGCTTCCCGGACGCCGACCCGCTGCGCTGGAGCCCGGCGGTGGCTGGATTGTTCCTGCTGGACTGGGTGCACCGCCGGGCCGTGCTGGACATGGACGACGCCGCGATGCTGCCCCGGGTGCTGCGCGCCTGGGCGACGTACGCGGGACACCGGCGCGGGCTGCCGGAGCAGGCCGTCACCCGGACCGACGAGGCGATCGAGGAGCTGGTGCCGGAGTTCGCCCGGCTCTACAGCACGGGCGAGCGGCGCAGCCCGGCCACCGCCGCGGTGGCGCAGCTGATGGCGGACGGCGTGGACCCGGACGACCCGGCCGCGCTGGACGCCTGGATCGAGGCCAACCGCCAGCGCCTCGGCGACGACACCGCCTGACCGGTCGCGCCGCGCTCAGCGCAGCGCGGCGTAGACCAGGCCGGCGACCAGACCGCCGACCACGCCACCGACGACCACCTGCGCGACGGTGTGGTCCCCTAGCCGTACCCGGGACCAGGCGGCCAGGGCCGGCAGCGGCGCGGCGGCCAGCATCCGGGGGCCGAAGGTCAGCGCCAGCACCACCACCGCGCCGGCCGCCACCGCGGTGTGGATCGACATCTTCCACCAGTGGCTGACGGTCACCGCCACCACCAGGCCGACCACCCCGGCCGCGACCAGGGCGAGCATCGGCCGGGGGGCACCGAGCGCCGCGAGCAGCGCCAGGCCGGCGGTGGCCGAGGTCAGACCGAAGAGCAGGGGTACGCGGCGCTGCTCGCGCACGCCGACGTGGTGGTCGGTGAGGCGCCCGCGCCGCACCCCGCCGAGGATGTACGCGAACGGGATGCCGCTGGCGAAGACCGTGGCGAGCAGCGCCCAGCCGAGCCCGTGGACGCCACCGGCACCGTGCCAGCCGAGCACCAGGGTCAGCAGGGTGACCAGCACGGCGGGGGCGGTCACCTCGGTGACCAGCCGGGCCAGCCGGGTCAGGGCTCCGGGCGGTACGACCACCGGGCGGCGTCCACCGTCGTCACCGTCCCCGTCGATCCCGCTCAGCGCCCCGTCCCCGATCAGTCCCGTCCGGTCCCGCGCCGGACCGGCTGCGCCGACGCGGGCCTACGGCCCGTTCAGCTGGCGTCGCCCGTCACCGTACCGTCCGGGTCGGGGGCGTCGTGGCTGGTCGGCGCGGGCGCGGCCGGGCGCTGCGGGGCCGGGTGCGGGGTGGCCGCCGGGGTGGCCACCGGGCGGGCGGCAGGCGACGGCGGGCGGACCGGCCGTTGGGCGGGCGGGCGCCGACGCGGTGCGGCGGGGGTGTCCGCGGCGGTGGCGCGCGGTCGCGGCCGGGCGGCCGGTGACGGGGCGGGCGGCGGCGTCCGGGGGGCCTCGGTGGGCGTGGGCTCCGCGCTGATGGTGGGCGTCGGGTCCGGCGGCTCCTCGGAGCTGCCGCTCGGCTCGGCGGTCGGGGTCGGAGTCGGGGTCGCGGTGGGTGAGCCGGTCGGGCCGGGCCGGGGCCCGGGGGTGGGCGCGGCCGTCCGGCCCGGCGCGGGCGGCGTGGTGGCGGGGGGCCGGGGTGGCGGCAGCGGGCGCCGGGCCGAGCCGGGAGCGGGCCCGGCCGGTGGCGCCGGCGCGGCTGCGGGCAGCGGCGGGCCCAGCGGGATCAGGCCGACCGCGCCGGGCCCCGCCGCGGGGACGGTGGCCGGTACGGCTCCGGGGCCGGCCGGCGGCACTGCCGGCTGGCCGGTGGCGGGCAGCGGGACGACCACCGGGCCGGCGGAGGGAGTGGGCAGGAACGGGGTGCTGCCGTCGGGAAGCGCGCTGCTGCCGACGGTGGCCGAACCGGCGCTGAAGGCGGCGAGGATCGGCATGGACGCCGTGCCGGCGAGCAGGGCGACGGTGAACAGGTACCCCCGGTTGGGGGCGCCCGCCCCGGGGGCGCGGTGCGCGCCGATCATGCGGCGGTAGCCACCGCCGGCCTGGTGCCGGCCGAGCATCGGAGCGGGGGGACCGTCACCTGACTCGGACACCGCACACTCCTTCGTGGTCGACCTCGGATTCAGCACACCGGTGACCCCTAAACGGACATACGTCCCAAAAAGGCTCAACCGGTGCCAGGCCAGCTTGGCCCAGTGACGCTCAGTTCACCAGGGACCACAGCGTGTCGACACACAAAATGTGCGTCACCGTGAATCTTCCAAGGGACAAATACGTCGATGCGTCGCGAAGGCGACGGAACGGGACCGGTGGGGGAGGCCATACTGTGGGGCCGCTCACCTCCTCTGCAATCATTCAGGCACGACGGCAACGCAGCCGGCCGCCGCGCACCCCGCGGCAGGCGCGGTTCGGCGCCGGCACTCCCGAACCGGGTTCCTCCCCGAATCCGGCTCACCGCCGCGCGGCAACCCTCACCGGGGCTAGGCGCGGCCGCCAGGAACCAGCCCGGCACCGGCCGGGCCGGCGTACGAGTTGCGCGGACCGGTCACCCCCGGAGCCGACGCAGACACGACAGGGAGAGACGGATGGCAAAGGGCGACCCCGGGGTCACCAGCCGCGGCCGGCGGGCCGCACCCCGGTCCAAGCGCACCGCCGCGGCGGGCGAGCCGGAACTCGTACAGCTGCTCACCCCGACCGGTGAGCGGATCGAGAGCGCGACCGGCCCGGACGGGACCGAGTACCGCGTCGACTTCACCGACGAGGAGTACCGCGGGCTCTACCGCGACCTCGTGCTGGTCCGCAAGCTCGACGCCGAGGCCACCGCCCTGCAGCGCCAGGGCGAGCTGGGCCTCTGGGCCAGCCTGCTCGGCCAGGAGGCCGCCCAGGTCGGCTCGGGGCGCGCGCTGCGTACCCAGGACATGGCCTTCCCGACCTACCGGGAGCACGGCGTCCTCTACTGCCGGGGCATCGACCCGATCATGCCGCTCGGCCTGTTCCGCGGCGTCGACCAGGGCGGCTGGGACCCGAACGAGTTCAAGTTCAACATGTACACGATCGTGATCGGGGCGCAGACCCTGCACGCGACCGGGTACGCGATGGGCGTCCACATGGACGGCCGGACCGGCACCGAGGACGGCGAGGCGGTGATCGCCTACTTCGGCGACGGCGCCACCAGCCAGGGCGACGTCAACGAGGCGTTCGTCTGGGCCAGCGTCTTCAACGCGCCGCTGGTCTTCTTCTGCCAGAACAACCAGTACGCCATCTCCGAGCCGCTTGAGCGGCAGACCCGCGTCCCGCTGTACCAGCGCGCGGGCGGCTTCGGCTTCCCCGGCGTCCGGGTGGACGGCAACGACGTGCTCGCCTCGTACGCGGTGACCCGGCACGCGCTGGACAACGCCCGGCTCGGCCAGGGCCCCAGCCTGATCGAGGCGTACACCTACCGGATGGGGGCGCACACCACCTCCGACGACCCGACCCGCTACCGGATCGCCAGCGAGGTCGAGGCCTGGCAGGCCAAGGACCCGATCGCCCGGATGAAGGCGTTCCTGGAGAAGCAGCAGATCGCCGACGCGGACTTCTTCGCCTCGGTCGACGAGCAGGCCCGCACCGAGTCGGTGCACCTGCGCGAGCGGGTGCTCGCCATGCCCAACCCCGAGCCGGTGTCGATGTTCGACCACGTCTACCCCAACGGGTCCCCGGAGCTCGACGAGCAGCGGGCGCAGTTCAGCAAGTACATGGAGTCGTTCGAGGGGAGCGCCCACTGATGGCCACGGAGACGCTCACCCTCGGCAAGGCCCTGAACACCGGTCTGCGCAAGGCCCTGGAGAACGACCCGAAGGTCGTCATCATGGGCGAGGACGTCGGCAAGCTCGGCGGCGTCTTCCGGATCACCGACGGGCTCCAGAAGGACTTCGGCGACCAGCGGGTGATCGACACCCCGCTGGCCGAGTCCGGCATCATCGGCACCGCGGTCGGCCTCGCCATCCGCGGCTTCCGCCCGGTCTGCGAGATCCAGTTCGACGGCTTCGTCTACCCCGCGTACGACCAGATCGTGTCGCAGGTGGCGAAGATGCACTACCGCTCGCAGGGCAAGGTCCGGATCCCGGTGGTCATCCGGATCCCCTACGGCGGCGGCATCGGCGCGGTCGAGCACCACTCGGAGTCGCCGGAGGCGTACTTCGCCCACACCGCCGGTCTGAAGGTGGTGACCTGCGCCAACCCGCAGGACGCGTACTGGATGATCCAGCAGGCGATCGCCTCGGACGACCCGATCGTCTTCCTGGAGCCCAAGCGGCGCTACTGGGAGAAGGGTCAGGTCGACCTGGACGCCCCGCTCGCGGACGCGTACCCGCTGCACTCCGCCCGGGTCGCCCGCGCCGGCACCGACGCCACCGTGCTGGCGTACGGCCCGATGGTCCGGACCTGCCTGGACGCGGCCACCGCCGCCGCCGAGGACGGCCGGGAGCTGGAGGTCATCGACCTGCGCTCGCTCTCCCCGCTGGACCTGACCGCCGCATACGAGTCGGTGCGGCGCACCGGCCGCTGCGTGGTCGTCCACGAGGCCCCGGGCAACCTGGGCCTGGGCTCGGAGATCGCCGCCCGGATCACCGAGGAGTGCTTCTACTCCCTGGAGTCCCCGGTGCTGCGCGTCACCGGCTTCGACACCCCCTACCCGGCCAGCCGGGTGGAGGAGGAGTACCTGCCCGACCTCGACCGGGTGCTCGACGCCGTCGACCGCACCTTCGGCTGGTGAGCGGAATGTCACGGATCAAGGAGTTCAACCTCCCCGACCTGGGCGAGGGCCTGACCGAGGGCGAGATCCTCGCCTGGCTGGTCAAGGTGGGCGACGTCATCGAGCTGAACCAGCCGATCGTCGAGGTGGAGACGGCCAAGGCGGCCGTCGAGATCCCGGCGAAGTGGGCCGGCCAGGTGCAGGCGATCTTCCACCCGGAGGGGAGCACGATCGAGGTCGGCACGCCGATCATCGCGATCGACACCGACCCGGGCGCCGGGCCGATCGAGCAGTCGACGACCGGTGCGCCGGCCGCCGCCCTGCCCGCCCCGTCGGCGGCCTCGCTGGCCGCGGTCGAGGTGGCCCCGGCCGAGGGCGCGGTCGAGCCCGGCCTGATCGGCGGTCCCGCCCCGGGTGGGCGTACCGCCGTGCTGGTCGGCTACGGCCCGCGCACCACCGCGGCCAAGCGCCGCCCGCGCAAGGGCGCCGTACCGGCCCAGGCGTCGGCCGCGTCGGCCGCGCCGGTCCAGGCCGCGCCGGCCCCGGTGGCACCCGCCCCGGTCGCCCCGGTGTCGCCGGCTGCGGCGAACGGCAACGGGCGGACCGGCGGGCCGGTGCTGGCCAAGCCACCGGTGCGCAAGCTCGCCAAGGACCTCGGGGTCGACCTCTCCACGCTGACCGGCTCGGGCCCGCTGGGCTCGATCACCCGGGAGGACGTGCAGCGGGCGGCGGAGGGCACCTCGTCGGCGGCCGAGCCGCTGACGGTGGCCGCCCCGGCCACCTCGGCCGCGAGCTTCGGCGCGGACCGCGAGCAGCGCATCCCGGTCAAGGGGGTACGCAAGCTCACCGCGGAGAACATGTCCCGCTCGGCGTTCACCGCCCCGCACGTGACGGAGTTCCTCACCGTCGACGTGACCCGGGCGATGAAGGCCCTGGACCGGCTGCGCGAGCGGCGGGAGTGGCGCGACGTGCGGGTCTCGCCGCTGCTGCTGGTCGCCAAGGCGGTGCTGCTGGCGGTCAAGCGCCACCCGATGGTCAACTCGACCTGGGCCGGCGACGAGATCGTGGTCAAGGACTACGTCAACCTGGGCATCGCGGCGGCCACCGAGCGCGGCCTGATCGTGCCGAACATCAAGGACGCCGGCCGGCTGTCGCTGCGCGAGCTGGCGGACGCGATGACCGACCTGGTGCAGACGGCCAAGGCGGGGAAGACCTCCCCGGCCGACATGTCCGGCGGCACGCTGACGATCACCAACGTGGGGGTCTTCGGTGTCGACACCGGTACGCCGATCCTGCCGCCGGGTGAGTCGGCGATCCTGGCCTTCGGCGCGGTCCGGGAGATGCCCTGGGTGCACAAGGGCAAGGTGAAGCCGCGCCAGGTCACCACGCTCGGCCTGTCGTTCGACCACCGGATCATCGACGGTGAGCTCGGCTCGAAGTTCCTGCGCGACATCGGGGACTTCCTGGCCGACCCGGAGGCGGCGCTGCTCGCCTGGACCTGACCGTCCACGACACCAGCCACGGCCGGTGTGCTCAGGGTTGACGCCCGGCACACCGGCCGTTGCCATTGCACGAAGAAAAGTTCGGCCTTGGCCCTCCATGGCCTACGAATCGTAGGCGGGTGTCCCAGCTCACCTAATAATCGATGGAAGTTGGCGTCGTCTTGCGCTTCAATAGAGACATCAGGGGCTGACAACCGAATAGCCGGAGGAGAGAGACACCATGAGCATGATCGAGCGCATCCGCACCCGCCGCGACGCCACCCGCCGCGCCCGCGCGATCGAGCACGCGCTTCGTTCCGCCAACTCGCCCGCGGTGCGCGAGGAGATCCTCGCGATCGCCCAGCGTCACATGAGCTGACGCGGCGCAGACTTTCCTCACCTCCTCCAGATCGATGACCCGCCCGGGCGACCGGGCGGGTCATCGGCGTCTCCGGGGCCGCTGAGACCGGGATTCCACCTCGGCCGGACGCCCGGTACGGTGGGGCACGGTCGCCACCCCGCCGACCCGGAACGGGATCGAGCCGGATGAGAGCCGATCGCCGTCGTCCGGCGACGCGGAGTGACGGCCGGTGCTCCCCGGAGGCCCCGCGCGGCCACCGGATACGGTGCGGGGAGGCCGCACGGCCGATCCGCCGGCGACACCGGCGGGCCCGCCGCCCGGTCCCGGACGGCATCGGCGGCCGACATGTGATGGAGGAGGCGCACCCATGACGTCCGAGGGCCAGCACCGCCCCGGCCAGCAGCCGGACCAGGTGCCACCGGGCGCCGGTGGACCGGCGCCGTACGGCGACCGGCAGACGCAGCAGTCCGGCGGCTACGGCGACCCCGCCGCCCCCGACCTGGGCTGGGCACCGCCGCCACCCGCAGGCCGACCGGAGCAGCCCGCCCCGGCCTGGGCCGCGTCGCAGGAGCAGCCACCGGCGTGGGGCGCCGCGCAGGTGCCGCAGCAGGGCGAGCCGGCGCAGCCTGCTCAGTGGACCCCGCCGCAGCCCGCCTGGACGCCACCGTCCGACCAGCCCGCCGTCTGGGCCGCAGCCGCCGTCCCGGGCCAGCCCACCGTCCCCGGCCAGCCGGCCGGGGCGGGCGAGCCGGCACAGCCCGCCTGGGCGCAGCCCGAGCAGGCCGCCCCGGCGTGGGCGCAGCCCGAGTCCGGTGCCCGTGGCGCCGCCCGGGTGCCGCAGCCGAACGACGCCTGGCCCGCCGCCGCCGACCCGGACCCCTCGGGCGGCTGGAACGCCGGTGTCGGGCAGCAGGACCAGACGCCGGCCGCCAACGGCTGGGCCGCCGCACCGCAGCACGACGAGCCGGCCCGCTCCGGCGGCTGGAACCCGCCGGCCCAGGACGCCGCGTCCCGCTCGGGCGGTTGGCCCGCCAGCGCCCCCGGCCAGGGCCAGGACGCCGCGGCCAACGGCGGCTGGAACGCCAGCGCACCGGCGTCGCACGACGCGTCCACTTCGGGCGGTCGGCACGACGGCGCCGGGCAGCACGAGCAGCCCAACGGCTGGAACGCCGCGGCCCCGCAACAGGAACAGGCCAACGGCTGGGGCGGCGAGGCAGCGACCGGGCAGGACGACCCCGCCCGCTCCGGCGGCTGGACCGCGCCGTCCACCCAGGACGACGCTCCCCGCTCCGCCGGCCGCGCCTCCGTGCCCGTGCCGCCGCAGCAGCCGGAGCAGGCCGGTCCCGCCTGGGCGCAGCCCGACGCGGGCGCGCGCGGCGCCGCTCAGGTGCCGCAGCACGACGCCCCGGCGGCCGCCTCCTGGTCCACGCAGGACGATCCGGCCCGCTCCGGCGGCTGGAACGCCACCCCCACCGCCCAGGACGACCCGGCCCGCTCCGGCGGGTGGGACGCCGGCGGCCAGGACGACGGCGCCCGTGGGGGCGGCTGGAACACCCCCGCCCAGGACGGTGCCGCCGGCGCCGGTGGGTGGAACGACGCTGCCCAGGGGGACGAGCGGTCGCCGCAGTCCTGGAACGCGGCCCCCGCACAGCCGCCGGCCCGGTGGGACGCCGCCGAGGAGCAGCAGCCCGCCCAGGCTTGGAGCGGTGCCGGCCAGGCGCAGGGCGACCAGCGGCCCGGCGGCGACTGGTCCGCCCCGCAGGAGCCCGCCCGTGCCGGTTCCTGGGGCGCGGCGGCCGTGCCGCAGGAGGAGGACCGCCCCGAGCCGGGTGGCTGGACGCCCCCGGAGCAGCCCGCCCGGGCGACCGCGTCCGTCGCGGCCCCGGACGGCCCGCCGGCCTGGCAGGCGAACGCCGAGAACCCGCAGTGGGCCGGCGCCGACCGGCCGGCGGTGCCGGACGCCGAGCCGTGGGCGGCCGAGGAGGTCTGGGGCCGCGCCGAGGCCGCACCCGCGCAGCGCACGGGTGGGGACGACCGGGAGCCCCGGCGTGCCGACGAGGCGCCGATCTACCAGCCGGGCCCGGCACCGGGCATCTCGCCGGCCAACGCGGTGCCCCTGCCGCCCCAGGAGCAGCGGGTGCCGGGCGCCAGCCTGGCCGCCACGCCGCCGGCCGACTACGCTGCGCCGGCCCAGTTCGGTGGCGCCGACCAGTCGGCCGGGCGCGAGGGCGCGCCGCACGCGTACGAGCCGGAACGGCCGGGTTGGGGCCCGGCCGAGGAGCCGCAGTCGCCGGCCGGGCCGGTCGTGCCCGCGCCCCGTACCTCGCCCGAGGCCGACGGGGCGGGACGCGCCGCCGTGCCGACGGCCGACAGCGCGGAGGCCGCCGCCGGTCGGGCGTCGGCGAGCGCGTCGGTGCCGCTGGCCAGCCGGGTGATGCCCCCGACCGACCAGGCCCTGCGGCCGGGCGGCACGGGTGCCGTACAGCCCCGGGTGTACGGCCGGCCGGCCCGCCCGGAGCCGGTGGACGAGCCGGCCGAGGAGTACGACGGCCAGCAGGCCGAGCACGACTCCCCGCCGCGCTTCGACGACCAGCAGCGCTTTGAGGACCAGCAGCGCTTCGACGACCAGCAGCGGTTCGACGACCAGCAGCGGTTCGAGGACCAGGACCGGCGGCGGTTCGACGAGCCGGAGCGGCCGTCCGGTCCGACGGGCTTCGGGGCCGAGGCCCCCTCGTCCGCCCCGCCCACCTCGCCCGCCGCGCCGCCGCCGTTCCCGGGCGCCATCCCGGCCTTCGCGGACCCGGCCAGCAACAACCGGCCGATGAACGGAACGCGTCCGCACGGTCCCGCCGACCGGCCGGCCGATCCCTTCGGTCCGCCCGCCGACCCGGCCGCCGGCGGTCCGCCCGCCGGTGCGGTCCCCGGGTACGGGCACCCGGCCCACGACCCGGCCCACGGCGGCGCCACGGCGCCGTTCCCCCAGGCGGGACAGCCGTTCCCCCAGGCCGGGCAGCCCTTCCCGCCGGCGGGGCAGCCGTTCCCGCCGGCCGGACAGCCCGGTCCGGCGGCCTGGCCCCAGGAGCCGGAGTCCGACCAGGGGCGCTTCGACGCGTTCAAGCCGGACGCGGAGCCGAAGGCCGAGCAGCCGGCGCCGAAGGTCCGCAACGGCCGGGTGCTGGCCATGGTGCTGATCGCGGCGGTGCTGATCCTCGCCGTCCCGCTCGGCCTGCTCAGCCTGCTGGGCAAGATCGGCGCCAAGGACGAGCCGGCCCCGTTCAACCCGGCCGTGGGCTCCTGCGTCAAGCGGTCGGGCAACGGCGCGGCCGCGGCGGACTGCGGCGAGCAGGGCGCGTTCACGGTGGTGTCCAAGGTCAACGCCAAGGACAAGTGCACCGACCCGGTCCAGCCGTACGTGGTGCTGCCGGGCAGCGGCACCGACCGGGTGCTCTGCCTCAAGCCGGTCGGCAAGTAGCACGTTCCGGCGGCGGGGCCACGGTGATCCGTGGCCCCGCCGCCGTCGTTCGCTCCGATGTGATCAACCACGCTCCCCGGTCCCGGCCGGTCGGCGCACCGGCGTCCGGCAGACTGGGGCCATGAGCGCACGCGTACGGGCCCCCGAACTGCGCGGTCGGGGCTGGCTGAACACCGGCGGGCGGGAGCTGAAGCTCGCCGACCTGCGAGGCCGGATCGTCCTGCTGGACTTCTGGACCTTCTGCTGCATCAACTGCCTGCACGTGCTCGACGAGCTGCGCCCGTTGGAGGAGAAGTACGCCGACGTGCTCGTCGTGATCGGCGTGCACTCGCCCAAGTTCGAGCACGAGAAGGACCCGGACGCGCTGGCCGCCGCCGTCGAGCGGTACGGGGTGCACCACCCGGTGCTGGACGACCCCGAGCTGGACATGTGGGGCCAGTACGCGGCGAAGGCCTGGCCGACCCTGGCCGTAGTCGACCCCGAGGGGTACGTGGTGGCCACCATGGCCGGCGAGGGCCACGCCGAGGGGCTGACCCGGCTGGTCGACGACCTGGTCGCCACCCACACCGCGAAGGGCACCCTGCACCGGGGCGACGGCCCGTACGTCCCGCCGGCGGAGCCGGAGACCACGCTGCGCTTCCCCGGCAAGGCCGTGGTGCTCGACAATGGCAACCTGCTGGTCTCCGACTCGGCCCGGCACTCCCTGGCCGAGTTGGCGCCCGACGGCGAGCAGCTCGTCCGCCGGATCGGCTCCGGTGAGCGGGGCCGGGCCGACGGGCCGGCCGACACGGCGGGCTTCTCCGAGCCGCAGGGGCTCTGCCTGCTCCCCGCGCACGCCGCCGAGGTCGCCGGCTACGACCTGGTCGTCGCGGACACCGTCAACCACCTGCTGCGCGGCGTACGGCTGGCGACCGGTGAGGTGGTCACGGTCGCCGGCACCGGCCGGCAGTGGCGCTCCTCGGTCGACGACCACGCGCACGACGCGCTCTCGGTCGACCTCTCCTCCCCCTGGGACCTGGCCTGGTACGACGACCGGGTCGTCATCGCGATGGCCGGCATCCACCAGCTCTGGTGGTTCGACCCGGTCCGCCGCACCGCCGGCATGTACGCGGGCACCACCGTGGAGGCGCTGCGCGACGGTCCGCTGCCGGACGTGTGGATGGCGCAGCCCTCCGGGCTCTCCGTCTCGGCCGACGGCGCCCGGCTCTGGGTGGCCGACAGCGAGACCAGCGCGATCCGCTACGTCGAGAACGGCGTCATGGGCACGGCCGTCGGCCAGGGCCTGTTCGACTTCGGCCACGTGGACGGGCCCGCCGACCGGGCGCTGCTCCAGCACCCACTCGGGGTGTGTGCGCTGCCGGACGGCTCGGTGCTGATCGCCGACACCTACAACGGCGCGGTCCGCCGCTTCGATCCGGAGACCGACCAGGTCGCCACGGTGGCCGACGGTCTCGCCGAGCCGAGCGACGTGGTGCTCACCGCCGACGGCGACGTGCTGGTGGTCGAGTCGGCCGCGCACCGGCTGACCCGGCTGGCTCCGGGCGCGCTCACCGCGGCCGGGGCGCGCACCGTGGACGGCCCCCGGCACCAGGTGGAGCGCAAGCCGACGGACGTGGCGGCCGGCGAGCTGACGCTGGACGTGATCTTCACGCCCGCGCCGGGGCAGAAGCTGGACGAGACGTACGGCCCGTCGACCCGGGTGGTGGTCTCCGCCTCCCCGCCGGAGCTGCTGATCGAGGGGGCCGGCACCAGCACCGACCTGTCCCGGCGGTTGGTGATCGACGGCAGTGTGGCCGGTGGGGTGCTCCAGGTGACCGCCCAGGCGGCCACCTGCGACGCGGACGTCGAGCACGCCGCCTGCCACCTGACCCGGCAGGACTGGGGCGTACCGGTGCGGGTGGTCGACGGCGGCGCGACGCGGCTGCCGCTGGTGCTGCGCGGCCTGGACGGCTGACCGCGGGACGGGAGCTCAGGCGAACGGCTTCGGGGTCACGCCCGCGTCGAGCAGCGCGGCGCGCACCAGTGCGGCCGAGGCGACCGCGCCGGGGGTGTCGCCGTGCAGGCAGATCGAGCCGACCTGGCACGGGATGACGGTGCCGTCGACGGCGACGACGGTGTGCTCGGTGGCCATCCGCACCGCCCGGGCGGCCACCTCCTCCGGGTCGGTGACCAGCGCGCCGAGCGCGGTGCGCGGCACCAGCGCGCCGTTGGGCAGGTAGCCCCGGTCGGCGAAGCCCTCGGCGACCACCCGCAGCCCGGCGCCGACGGCGAGCTGGGCCAGCTTCGAGCCGGGCATGCAGAGGATCGGCAGCTGGTCGTCGTACCCGCTGACGGCGGCGACCAGGGCCGCGGCCTGCGCCTCGTCGACGGCCGCGGCGTGGTAGAGCGCGCCGTGCGGCTTGAGATAGCGGACCCGGGTGTGGAACAGCCGGCAGAACGCGTCCAGGGCGCCGAGCTGGTAGGTGACCTCGTCGCGCAGCTCGGTGAAGGCGTACTCGATGTGTCGCCGGCCGAACCCGGCGAGGTCGCGGTAGCCGACCTGGGCGCCGATCGCCACGCCGCGCTCGGCTGCCCCGGCGCAGACCCGCCGCATGGTCGACGGGTCACCGCCGTGGAAGCCGCAGGCGACGTTGGCCGAGGTGACGAGGTCCAGCAGCGCGTCGTCGTCGCCGAGCCGCCAGATGCCGAATCCCTCGCCGAGGTCAGCGTTGAGGTCCATGGAACCTCACCGTAGTCCCTGGCCGGGCCTGCGCGAGTGCGGTCACGTCGTCCACCACCCCGATGACGGGGTACCCGCCGGTGGTGGGGTGGTCGGCCAGGAAGACCAACGGCTGGCCGTCGGCCGGCACCTGCACCGCGCCGAGCACGATCCCCTCGCTGGGCAGTTCGCCGGCCACCGCGCGGGGCAGCGGCGCGCCGGCCAGCCGCGCGCCGACCCGGTCCCCCACCGGGCTGACCGTGTACGGGGTGCTGAGCAGCCGGTCGAGCGCGTCCGGGGTGAACCAGTCGGCGCGCGGCCCGGGTCGCAGGGTCAGCCGCAGCTCGCCCGCCGGCGGGCGGTGGACGGTCACGTCCACCGGTGCCGGCGGCCCGGGCCACGGGCCGATCGGCAGGCGGTCGCCGTCGCGTACCGGGGGTGGGCCGAGGCCGGAGAGGGTGTCGGTGGCGCGGCTGCCGAGGACCGGCTCGACCGTGATGCCGCCGCTGACCGCGAGCCAGTTGCGCAGCCCGTCCCGGGGCGGTCCGATCCGCAGCACCGCGCCGGCCGGCACCGCGAGCGGACGGCCCACGTCGGCGGGGCGCGGGCCGACCCGGACGTCGGCGTCCGCCCCGGTCACCGCCACCGTGACGGCCCGGGTCGGCCGCAGCTCGCAGCCGGTCAGGGTGATCTCCAGGCCGGCGGCGGAGACCGGGTTGCCCACCAGGCGGTTGGCCAGGGCCAGCGCCGCCGGGTCGAGCGCCCCCGACCGGGGTACGCCGAGGTGCGCGTACCCGGGTCGGCCGAGGTCCTGAACGGTGGTGAGCGGGCCGGCGCGGCGTACCTCGATCATGCGGCCACCAGCCGGACCCGGGTGCCCGGGGTGAGCCGGGCCGGTGGGTCGGCGTGCACGTCGAACAGGGGCAGGTCGGTGCGGCCGACCAGCAGCCAGCCGCCCGGCGAGGCGGTGGGGTAGATCCCCGCGTACGGCCCGGCGAGCGCCACCGACCCGGCCGGCACCCGGGTACGCGGACTGGGCAGCCGGGGCACCGCGCACCGCGCCGGCAGCCCGGTCAGGTACGCGAACCCGGGCGCGAACCCGCAGAAGGCCACCCGGAACTCGGTCTCCCGCAGCCGCCGTACCACCTCGGGGACGGTCACGCCCCAGTGGCGGGCGACGACGGGCAGGTCCTCCCCGTCGTACACCGTGGGGACCTCGACCCGGGCGGTGACGGCGGTGGCGGTGACCGGCCGGGGCTTCCAGCCGGCGATCCGCGCGGCGGCGACCGCCGGCTCCGGCACGCCGTCGAGCAGGACCGTCGCGGCCGCCGGGACGATCTCCGCCGCGTCCAGTTCGCCGGCGGCGCGGCGGTGCCACAGCTCGGCCCGCCACGCCTCCACCTCGCCGGGGTCGTCGCAGTCCAGCAGCAGGGCGTGCCGGCCGACGGGTCGGATCCGCATCCCGCCATCCTCCCCGATCGATCCGCCGACGGACGGGCGACGGGTGGTGCTACTTGCAAGTAACCTACGGTGCCGTAACCTGTATTCCGTGACCACCTCCGCACCCCTCCGGCTCAAGCCGGTCGACATCGGGAAGCCCCGGATGCGCGGCTGGCTGCACACGTACGCGTTCTTCGTCGCGCTCGTCAGCGGCACCGTCCTCTGCGCGGTCGCCGCCACCCGCCCCGGCTGGGCACCCCTGGTGAGCTGCGTGATCTACAGCCTGACCGTCTGCGGGCTGTTCGGCACCAGCGCCCTGTACCACCGGCGGGTGTGGTCCGAGCGGGGCTACCAGATCATGCGCCGGATGGACCATTCGATGATCTTCGTGTTCATCGCCGGTACCTACACGCCGTTCTGCGCGCTGCTGCTCGACCGCCGGATGGCCACCGTCATGCTCAGCGTGGTCTGGGGCGGAGCGCTGGCGGGAGTGGCGCTGAAGCTGATCTGGCCGCACGCGCCCCGGTGGGTCTCCGCGCCGCTCTACCTGGCGCTCGGGTGGGTCTCGGTGGCGATGCTGCCGCAGATCCTGCACGAGGGCGGGGTGACCGCGCTGGTCCTGCTCGCGGTCGGCGGCGCGATCTACAGCGTCGGTGCGGTCTTCTACGCGCTACGCCGGCCCAACCCGTGGCCCACCGTCTTCGGCCACCACGAGTTCTTCCACGCCTGCACCCTGGTCGCGGCGATCAGCCACCACATCGCCATCTACTTCGCGCTCTTCGCCTGACGGGTCTCCCCCGGCGGCCCGGGCCGGACGGGGTCTCCCCGCCGGCTCGGGCCGGACATGGTGCGGGGCCCCGCACCGTTGCGGGGCCCCGATGTCTACGGGTGGGATCAGGCCGGGTAACCGGGGCGGCGCACCTCGCGGTACTCCTCCCGCACCACCCGGTCGTCCTGCACCGGCACGACCCGGTCGGCCACCACCCGGTCCTCGCGCACCGGGCTGGCCACCACCGTCCGGCGGCGGGTGTTCCAGAAGTAGAGGGTGGTCAGCAGGCCGGCGAGGCCGGCGAACATCAGCACCCAGCCGACGACGTTCAGGTTGAGCCATCCCAGGTTCGCGTCGATGGCGAACGCGAAGATCGCGCCCAGCGCGATGAGGAAGATGCTGGCACCGATGCCCATGATGTCGCCTCCTTGGCATGTCCACTGGCGTTTCCGACCGCCGCGGCCATCGGTGAGCGAGCGGCACACATCGACATACCCAGGCGCTCCGGCCGCCAATCAGGCAAGCTGGGCGCATGACGGAGGGCACAGCCGAGGAACGGACACTGGTGCTGCTCCGGCACGCCAAGGCCGAGCAGCCAGCCGGGGACGCCCCGGACGCCGATCGCCGCTTGACCGTGCGCGGGCACGCCGACGCCGCCGCAGCCGGAGCCTGGCTGGCCCGGCACGGCCTGCTGCCCGAGGTGGTGCTCTGCTCGGCGTCCCGGCGTACCCGGCAGACCTGGCACGACGTGGCGATGGGCATGACGGGAACCCCGCCGGAAGGAGGACCGGCGGGGCCGTCACCTGTGGTGCGCTACGAGCCGACCGCGTACGAGGCGGACCCGCAGGACCTGCTCGCCCTGGTCCGGGCGGCCGAGCCGACGGCCCGGACGGTGCTGCTGATCGCCCACAATCCGGGCATCTCGCTGCTGTCGGCGCTGCTGGACCCGGAACGGGCGGATCCCCAGGGGCTGCGGACCACCGACCTGGTGATGCACCGCACGGCGGCACCCTGGGCGGAGCTGGCGCCGGGCGGCGCGCCGATCGTCGACCGGCACACCGCCCGCGGCTGAGCCGATGCCGGGGCACCCGCGCCGCGAGCCGTGGTGATCCTCCTGGGTCCACGCCGCGGGCGGCGGCTCGGGCTTGGCGGGGTCGGTCAGGACGGCGGTGCGGTGGGCGGCGGCGGGTCGGGCGGCGGCGGCATCATCGCGGTCGGATGGGAGAGCCGGTTCTCCTCCACGATCAGCGTGCGGGCGCGCTTGCGCCGGTCCTGCCAGAACCAGAGCGTGGTGAGCAGCACGGCCAGGCCGGCCAGGATGAACACCCAGCCGACCGCGCGCAGGTCGATCCACCAGACGTTGGCCCGGATGGCGAAAGTCATGATCGCGCCCAGCGCGATGAGAAAGATTCCACTACCAATGCCCATGTGCGCTGCACTCCCCCGTGCGGTGGCCCTTGGGCGTGCCCTGACGTGGTCCGCGACGGTTACCCGCCAACCGGCCCACCTACCAGTCCCGCCTCCTGCAATCCCGCCCACCCACCCCGCCCCGTTGAGCCGCACTTTCCGAGAAAAAGTGCCTGTCCGAGGCGGGATAGCCACTCTCTCTCCGAAAGAGCGCGGACTTGGTGATGGCGCGGGGCTGGGGTGGGGCGCGGGGTTCGGGTGCGCCCGGGAGGGTCGGGCGGGCGGGGCTTCGGGGGCTCCCGGTTTGCGGCGTGTCGGGGTATGCGACCGGCCGGATGGCCCGACACGCCGCAGGGCGGGGCGACGGCTGGCGCCCCGGGCGGCGGAGGGCAGCGGAGACGGCGGGGGGGGGGGGGGAGGGGGCTCCCCGCCCCCCCCCCCCCGGCCGGGGACGGGCCGTCACCCCCCCCCGGGTGGGCAGGCCCCCCCCC